>DAIDIS010000105.1 GCA_027451785.1 Acidimicrobiales bacterium | reverse complement strand
CGTCGATATGTGCCATGATCCCGATATTGCGGGTCCTGGCTAACGGAATTTCCCTAGTTGCGCTCATCGTTCCACATCTTCATCTAGTTGCCGATCAATTCACCAAAAAAAACAATTTCATCATCCGCCGGCCGAACATCTCCGATGTCTGGCCTTCAAGAGGACCTTCGTGGAACCTCTGCTGCGTCATACACACCGGATCATGAACATTGCCCGATGACCTGTCGATACTTACACCCAATCTGCGGCAGGAATCCTTGGAAGTGCTTCTCCCGCCGAACCTCTCCCAATGGGACCTCGTATAACAATTGTCGCTTAAATTCGCGGCCAATATTTTCGCGAGCGCCAGCCTGGATCACGGTTCCGCTACTCCGAGCGGAGCGATTTCCCGCTGCCTTCCCAAGTTCCGGGGACCAACTTGTCCACGCGGGATTTATGGGCCCTCAGCTCAAGAGGCCACGAAAAGCAACACTAGAGGCTCGGCTAAGCGAATAGTTTGGTGACAAAACCTGGGCAATCAGCCCCTCACCAGCGGTAGTGAGCGAACGCCCGGTTCGACTCTGCCATCTTGTGGACGTCTTCCCTACGCTTCACAGCAGCTCCGACGCCATTTGCCGCGTCCATTACTTCGTTTGCCAGCTTCTCGGCCATGGTCTTCTCGCGGCGTTGCCGGGAATACTGGACGAGCCAACGGATGGAGAGCGTAGAGGCCCTGCGCGGACGTACCTCGACTGGGACCTGGTAAGTGGCTCCGCCAACTCGGCGGGACTTGATCTCCAACGTAGGACGCGTGTTCTCCAGAGCTCGCTTCAAAGCGGCGACAGGGTCACCGTTTGAACGCTCCTTGACCTTTTCCATGGCTTCGTAGACGATCCGCTCGGCAGTGGTCTTCTTGCCCTGAAGAAGAACTTTGTTGACCAGCTGAGTTACCTGGACTGAATGATATACAGGGTCCGGTATCAGCTCTCGGCGCTGAGGTGGTCCTTTGCGAGGCATCTTGTTACGACTCCTTCTTCGCGCCGTAGCGGCTGCGAGCCTGCTTGCGGTCGCTCACTCCGGAAGTGTCCAGAGCACCACGGACAATCTTGTAACGGACACCGGGGACATCCTTCACCCTTCCGCCTCGGACGAGCACGATCGAGTGTTCCTGGAGGTTGTGACCGACTCCCGGTATGTATGCCGTCACTTCGACCCCGCTTGTGAGTCGGACCCTGGCAATCTTGCGGAGGGCAGAGTTCGGCTTCTTGGGAGTGGTCGTATAGACACGCGTACATACACCACGGCGCTGCGGCGATGCCTTCAACGCGGGGGTCTTGGTCTTCGAGTACTTGGTCTTCCGACCATTACGTACGAGTTGCGAAATTGTGGGCAAGGCTTTGTCCTCTTTACTGCTTTTCCTAGTGGTCCTAACTATTGGGATATGTCTGTGCTTCAGCCTCGGTGTTGCGCAGGCCCAACCTGCTCCCCGAGTGTCGATCCAGCCAGGCCGGAACTCGTAATCATCGCTGCCGATTACGGAACATACCCTTTAGCCTTCTGCCTTCACCGCCACCGGCCGTTAGGTCAGACCTACCGACCGAGCGGACCCGCGCCGGATCTCGCGCGAACCTGCGGCCATTGATGGTACGACGTCAAAGGGCCTTGTGGCAAGACGGGAAGCTTGGCCTTCTCGCAGAAGGCACTGGATTGTGTCGCTATAGCGCCCCTTCTTCACCCTCCGACCGCTCTTCGGCGATCAGATCGGAGACTTCACCTTCACCTATGTAAAGGTCTGAAACACCCTCGGTATCAGCCAATGTCGCGCCGACGTAGCCACCGCCTCCGAAGCTTTGGCTTGCGTAGCCGATTTCCTCGCCACCGACCCCGATGCTCCCTGTATCCGCATCGTTCGGAGCGAACGACGTCCCGGAGGACCCGGTATCGCGAAGCCAAGCTGCCAAGTCTTCGGTGTCGGACTCGCTGGAAGACCAGAATGTCATGTGCTCTGCGTCGGGTGCATCCATACCGACGTTTCGGTATATAGGCATTCCCGATCCAGCCGGAATCAGCTTGCCGATGATGATGTTTTCCTTCAACCCCAAGAGCTGGTCCGACTTGCCCTCAATGGCGGCTTCAGTAAGGACTCTGGTTGTCTCTTGGAACGAAGCCGCAGATAGCCACGACTCTGTGGCCAGCGACGCCTTCGTGATTCCCATCAACTCCGGCCTGCCTTCGGCGGGACGATTTCCGGCTCTCACCAACTCTCGGTTCACCTCGGTGTACGAGTACGTGTCCACACGCTCTCCGGGGAGGAAAGTCGAGTCGCCCGGTTCAGCTACAGACACTCTCCTGAGCATCTGGCGAACGATCAGCTCGATGTGCTTGTCGTGGAT
>DAIDIS010000104.1 GCA_027451785.1 Acidimicrobiales bacterium | reverse complement strand
CATTCGCCGGTTCCCGCTTGCGAAGACTGTCCAGCTCGGCCTCATCGATACACCACTCACCCGCCCTCTTTGATGCCGCAAGACGCCCCGTCCGGATATAGCGGTATACGGTCATGTAGTGAACACCGAGTCGGTCGGCTGCCTCCTGCAGACCTATCAACCGGGACTCTCGCATTCGAAACAAGCCTGGAAAGCTCGGCTATCGCAATCCTGCATCAGATTGCTGTGGGGATCGGGCATATTCGCGGCACCTTCTGGTTACTAGTGAATTTGGCGTGACGCTTCGCGCCAATGACGTTAGTCTCATTCTACTATTAGTGCTAAAACTAGAGAGGTGGTCCTCAGATGCCACACATAATCAAATCCGTCACGACATCGTGGAGTCCCGAAAGAGCCTTTGATTACATGGCGGATTTCAGCCACGCAGCCGAGTGGGACCCAGGAGTTGTCGAGGCGGTCCGAGTCAAGGATGGCGAAATTGGCGAAGGCAGCACATTCGACCTCACCGTGCGCGTTGCCGGAAGGAAGATGCCCATGAAGTACGAGATCAGCGAGTTTCGGCCCGGAAGAGTCACCTTCACCTCTCGCTCCCCCATTCTCGAATCCATTGACACGGTCTCGGTTGGACGGCGGGGCGACGATACTGAGGTCACCTACGACGCCAGACTCAACTTTCGCGGCCTTCTCAAGGTTGCGAACCCCTTGCTTGGCCTCGGGTTCCGGGGAATTGCAGATCGTGCCATTCGTGGGCTCCAGGACCGCCTAGCGGAGCCGGTCTGATTGTGCTGGGGACAACTGGAGGTCGTTCCGGACGCCGGAGGATCTCGAGCGCCGGGATTGCGGTAGGGCTTGCCGGGCTTGTTTTCTTTTTGGTCGGGATAAGTGGTGGGCAATACCAGGGGAAGCTGAGCAAAGTCGAGAAAAACGACAACTCGGCTTTCCTCCCATCGTCCGCCGAGTCCACCAAGGTCAGCAAAGAGGTCCAACTCTTCCAAAAGGTCCAGTCGATCCCCAGCTTCATCGTCTATCAACGCGCCGGTGGTCTAACTCAAGCGGACCGGGCCGCAGTTTACGTAGAAGCCGGTGAGCTGGCCTCGATTCATGGCGTAGCCTCCGACCAGCTGGGCGCTCCCGTCTTCTCTTCGGACGGCACCGCCGCCTCGTTAGCCGTACCGCTGATAGGCAAGGTGGGCAATAGAGGCGTCCAAGGCACGACTTTGGTTCAGGTCGAAAAATCAGTGCTGCAGGCGGCCCGGGCGGTAGCACCACCGGGCCTTACGATTCATAGCGCAGGCCCAGGAGGACTGTTGGTGGCCCTCGTTGACTCCTTTAGCGGGATAGACAACACCCTCCTCCTTGTGGCGGTTCTCGTCGTCGTCCTCATTCTTCTTGTCGTCTACAGAAGCCCTGTGCTCTGGGTATTCCCACTCCTCGGGGCCGTCGTGGGGCTCGGTACAGCTTCCCTTGTGGTTTATCTCCTGGCCGAACACGGCATGCTGACCTTGAACGGCCAAAGCGCCGGGATACTGTCGGTGCTCGTCCTCGGCGCCGGAACCGACTACGCGCTGCTACTTACAAGCCGCTACCGCGAAGAGCTTCAACACTATGAGAGCCGTTTGGAGGCTATGACCAAGGCATGGCGACGTGCTTCAGGTGCCATCGCCGCATCCGGGGCGACCGTGATCCTCGGGCTTCTCACTTTGACGCTTGGAGAGCTGAACTCCGACCGAAGCCTCGGCCCTGTTTGTGCCATCGGGATCGCTTCAACCATGGCGTCCATGCTGACCTTTCTTCCCCTCGCCCTGACCGTAATGCCAAGGGGCATCTTCTGGCCACGAGTACCCAAGGCGGATCAGGCGACCGACCCCGTTGCGAATGGACCATGGAGCAAGATCGCTGCAATGGTGGGACGCAACGACCGGCGTGCTTGGATTTCCGTGACGGTACTTCTCGGTATATGCGTCATAGGAATGGCCTCGCTCAAGGCCAACGGCCTTCCCGTAAGCAAGGGTTTCACCAATGCGCCCGACGCAGTTGCCGGCCAGGCGATATACGACGCTCACTTCGCTAAGGGCAACGACGCTCCGGTACAGGTCACTGCGAGAGTGGAAGCGATACCGATGATCATCTCGACCATTTCCCACATTCCAGGAGTGTCTGGTGCGCCTGATTCTGTGTGCGTACAGCCCGATTACATGAAAATTGCTGCGCTCGCCAAACGCTCCGTCGGCAAATTGACGACTTTGGAGCGGAATGGCGGGAGTTGCCCTACGCCGCAATTGTCGGTTTCTCCCGAGAGAGGGAGGCTGATCGTCGATGCAGTGCTCAGCTCCAGCTACGACTCTCCCCAAGCCTACGGCACGCTCGTACGAATTCGCGCTGCCGTGCATGCGATCCCCGGCGCAGATGCGTTGGTGGGAGGACAAACAGCCGTCGACTACGACACCAACCAAGCCGCACGCCACGACCGTAACCTTGTTATCCCCATCGTATTGGCCGTGATCCTGGTCATATTGATGGCACTGCTCCGGGCGATCGTTGCTCCGATCCTCCTCATTGCGTCCGTGGTCCTCTCCTTTACGGCAAGCTTGGGAATCTCCGCTTTCTTCTTCAATCACGTATTCAGGTACCCGGGTTCGGATCCGGCGTTCCCGCTTTTTGCGTTTGTGTTCCTGGTTGCACTCGGGGTGGACTACAACATCTTCCTCATGACCCGCGTGCGAGAGGAGTCCCAAACTTTCGGAACCCGCAGCGGGGTGCTTCGTGGCTTGTCCGTGACCGGAGGCGTAATCACCTCTGCCGGGCTTGTTCTGGCGGCCACTTTCGCAGTCCTGCGCATCATCCCATTGGTTCTGCTTAGCGAGATAGGGTTCACCGTCGCCCTGGGCGTACTCATCGATACCCTCGTCGTCCGCTCCATCTTGGTCCCGGCTCTTAGTCACGACATCGGCAAATTGATTTGGTGGCCCTCTCGCCTTTCCCGGAGTGGAGATTGGGCAGGCGGGCCTTACGAGTCCGATCCTTTTAGGGGCGAGGGTGCCGGGGTCGGTCCCCAATAACCGGCCCGGCTGACTTGTGCCCTAGGTGTTGTTCCGCCCATCGGAGACTATGCGCAGTCGGGCGATTGTCGATATACGGCGTCCGCCGGACCGACCCTAAGGATTGGACGGTCCCCTGCCATTACATCGAAAACATCGAGGGAGCCGATCATCAATTGCGGCCGGCAGTATTGTCGATCCCTACATTCGCACCGCGGATAGCGGCGGCTTTACATGCACGTCGGCGGCCAACCGTGTCAGATCGAGCAATTTGGAGACGATTGGCGACTGGGACAGAATCACGAGTTCGCTTCCGTCCATTTGCATGCGGGGAAGGACAGCTGCCAATTGATTCAGCCCACTCGCGTCGAGGAATTCCAGTCCTGCCATATCGAGAATAATCAAGCGTCCATGCCTATTGGCAGCAACTTCAAGAAACGCGCCGAATGCGGATGAGGTAAGCAAATCGAGTTCGCCACGCATGGTAATGACACTGAGCCTCCCCCCGTTTGCCGGACACCTCTAATTGGAGGTAGTCCATGTCAGTGGCAACAAAGAAGCAATCCGACAAGGGGACAGAGCAGCTCCCTGAGAAGATACGTAGGGGCAGGTATCCCCTCGCTTACCGCCGGGA
>DAIDIS010000103.1 GCA_027451785.1 Acidimicrobiales bacterium | reverse complement strand
AGATCGGCGCCGCCTTCGTTCGGGCATGCAAGCGCGAAGAGGCGTGTGCCATGTTCATAGACGGGTTAATGCTCCGCAAGGAGGGGGTCGCAGCGTGCGCCCAGGCGATCACTGAAGGCTTGCTGTTGGCTTCGTACTCCTATGACCGCTATAAGTCGAACGGCAGTTCTGAAAGCTCGTCCCGTGACGGAGTCCCCTTCGACCCGCAAGAGTTTGTAGCGGATTCGTTCTCCGCTGCGCGAGGCGAAGGCACCAAACAGGCCTTCAAATTGATTACCAAGGAGAAGGACTCGGCCAACAAGGGTGTCTCCAGGGCTGTGACGGTTTGTCGCTCCGTAGCAATGGCGCGTGACTTGATCAACGAGCCGGCAGGTTCAATGACTCCTCCTGTCCTGGCGGGCGTTGCCCAAGCGGTAGCGGAGGAGACGGGTCTCAATTCGACTGTGCTCGGGCCGGAAGAAATCGCGGAACATGCGATGGGTGGGGTGATCGGGGTTTCGAAGGGATCGGTCGCCGGCCCGAGGTTCGTTTCGTTGACGAACACCGGCGGGACGATTTTTGGCAGGAAGGCGGGCAGGACGGATTCCAAGCCGGTTGTATTGGTTGGCAAGGGTGTGACCTTTGACTCCGGAGGACTGTCGTTGAAGACGGCCGGGGGAATGGAAACCATGAAGACGGACATGAGCGGAGCGGCTGCGGTGATTTCGGTCATGGCTGCATTAGGAGACTTAGGTATTAAAGCCCCGGTATTCGGTTTGACCCCGATAGTGGAGAACATGCCTTCCGGAAGCGCAATGAGGCCCGGCGACGTACTTCGAGCCCGTAACGGCAAGACCATAGAAGTCCTGAATACAGATGCAGAGGGTCGGCTGATCCTGGCGGACGCTTTGTCGGTCGCCGAAGAGCTGAAGCCAAAAGCCATCATCGATTTCGCAACCCTAACCGGCGCATGCATTGTCGCCCTCGGTGACCAGATCGCAGGGCTTATGGGCAACGACGAAGCCTTGATCGCCGAGATTGAGGCGTCTTCACGCAAGACGGGTGAGCGTGTTTGGCACCTGCCTCTGCCTGCCGAGTACCGCAAGCACATCGACTCGGAAATTGCGGACATCAAAAACATTGGTGCTGCGGGCCAAGCAGGGACCTTGTCCGCCGGTCTTTTCTTGAAGGAGTTTGTCGGCAGCTCGCCTTGGGCGCATCTCGACATTGCCGGTCCGGCAAGGTCCAACACCGATGATTCCTACTTCAAAAAGGGCGGAACAGGGTTCGGAGTGAGACTGGCCCTCGATTACCTATCCGGGGTTTAGGCTTCCAGCAACCCGGGCTTAGGATCCTTTGGGGTGGGGAGAGTTCTTTACTCAATTGGTTGGGCCGGAAGAGTCGTATGCAATGGCGCAGATACGATGTCGCTTTGATCGTGTAGATTCCGGGGATCGCCCTTTCGGGTATGAATAGGCGCAAGGTACGGAGAAAATCCGTAGGCGGAAAGGATAGGCCATGGCGGTGGCGGAAAACGGTAGAGTCGAGTTTCGTGTTGTTGCTGACGAACCTGGGTCATCGGTTCAAGCGATCAAGAGAATCTGGGTCAAACCCTGGACATATTCGGCTGGCTCGGAATCGGATCGGGACAGGTTTTCTGCGAGGTCACCTTATGTGGAGACTTTCTGGCTAAGCACCCTGGGTCCCACTACGACATGGATCGTGAGGCGAATAAGTCTGGAGCTGGAGGCAAGCAGCGGAGGCTTCTGGTTGGATGCCGTTGAATGGGCACGCTGGTTAGGGGTAAGCGAGTCCACTTCGCTCAGATCTCCTCTAGTGAGCGCTGTCTTCAGGAGCATTAGGTTCGGAGTCTCCAGGCTGGTGGAATCGTCTTTTGTTGCGGGTGAGGAGGTCTGGCCCGCTGCGAATCCCGTCGCAGGGCCTCTTCAGTCCGTTCAAAGTCGATCTAAGTCTGTGGATGCCGGGTCATGCGCAGTAGTTCCCCCGATAGTAGTCGTTCTTGGTCAGCGCCCTTCGCCGGTCTTAATCGACCGCTTGAACCGAGGAAGCGTCGTGTTGGAGGCCAAGGCTCGCCTTCCGTTGATGGCCACCCGGCAGGTGAAGAGGCTGTCACCGCGCCTATATGAGCAACACCGGCGGTTCGAAATTGGTTAGCCTTGCAGTCTTGACCGACTCATTGACATGAGGAGCGCTGGATAAATTGATCAAATTCAAGTCTCGTGGCGAAAATGGTAATGCCACTTCAAGGCATAACGGGTCGGGCACCCGGCCAAGGCGGCCAGTCATGCGATTTGTGGCTCTTATCTTGGCGACAGGGTCAATGGCAATCGGCCTTGCCGCGTGCGGAGGGTCGGGTTCCAGTTCAGGTGGTGCGTATCCATATGCTCAGGCGGGTCCATATGCGGCAGGGGTGACGACGATCCCAATGGGTTTCACCACTTTGGACGTATGGTACCCAGCGCCGAAATCCGAGACGGCAGGGGCACATCAGGTCAGCTATGACCTGAAGGATTGGCTCCCTCCCTCAATGCAATCCAACATTCCAAGCGGTGAGTACACGTTCCAGACTGATGCCTACGAGGCGATCAAACCTTCGACCCAGGGACCATTCCCGCTTGTTATCTATGCGCACGGATTTGCCGGTAATCGAGATGAGGCGACCTTCTTGACATCCTGGCTCGCTTCGTGGGGCTTCGTAGTGGCAGCGCCTGATTTCCCGACTCACGACCTGTCCGGACTATTGGATCGCCAGACTACTCCATTGCCTCCCGAAGACCAGATCGTCATCGATGCGATTGACATTGCCCAAGCCAAGGGCAAGTCGGTGACCGGGGTACTTGCCGGGACGGTTCGACAGGGCAAGGTCGCCCTTATCGGACGTGGGTTCGGCGCCATAGATATTGCCCAGCTCTCGGGGGACAGCAACGTCGTTGCCAGTGTCGCCTTGGCGGGATCGTCAAGTCAGGTCGCCGCCTCACAGCACAAGGCACCGTTGCTGATGATCGATGGCTCAGCCGATCAGTCGATTCCATCCAGTGCCGACAAGGCAATGTATGCAAAGGCACCGGCTCCCAAGGTACTTGCGACGATTCCTAATGCCGGTAGCCTCGGATTCACTGACATCTGCCAGATTGATCCCGGTAAGGGCGGGATCATGGCATTGCTCGCCAACCCAAGCCTTAAGGTTCCGGCGACCAACCTGGTCTACGCGACGGCTATTGACGGCTGCGCTCAAGGGCAAACAGGTTCAAATGTCATCTACCCGATCGTGAGGCAGCTTGTGGTTTCCGAGCTTCGTTCAGCGTTCGGGATTGATAAATCTCCGGTTGGTTTAGACAAGGGAGTCGGGAAGGCTTTCGGGGCTCCCGGGCTTTCCTTCCAGCAGTCGAACTGAGTTGTTGGGGTCCGGCGAGACGGGCTGGGTGGTCAGGTGATCGGAAGTCCTCGCCCAGCTTTGTGTCGCCGGCATTCTCCTAGCCCGACTGAAAATGGGCTTGGCTTGGCCTTCCCTTCCCAGGGCGTTGTACATCTTCCTAGTTGGGCGGAGGGCCACCAGGGCCAAAGCGCCTAAGGCCAGCGCGGCGAGTGCAATACCCCAACCGGTAACGGGGGAATGGTCGTTGCCGTCGGCGATGGCATTCCTTGTCAGGGAGACCAACGTAGGCAGCCCGGCAATGTCAGGGTTCCGGTCTGCAAGGTTTTCGAGGGCGGGCAAGGCAGTATAGAGGCGGCCATGCACTATGTCACCCAAGTTGGAGTCAATCTCCTTGTCACTTTCGGGAATCGGAAGGGGACCGTAGGCGGACTTGATCAGTTGTAGGAGGGTCGGGGGACTCAGGAGGTAATACCCCTCTGGAGCCTGGAGACCCGCACTTGCCGTGGACCGCAAAAGCTCCGGGTCGATTGAGCCCTTGGATAGGGAGTCAACTTGAATCCCAGCGAACTCGCCGTTGGCGGTGAATGCAATTGCTCCATCTGGGTCGACAATTGGACTTGAACCCGAGTCGGCCGCATTTGGTTTGGCAGGTTGAACCGGCAGGCTCCCCAAAGTATTGCCGGATAGCTTCGATAGGGCACCACTCGACGACACCCATTGAGGAGCGGTGAGATAGCCGAATACCTTTGGTTGCGTATTGAGGGTCAGCGAGCGATCCGTCGCTTGAATTGGCGAGTTGTGGCGAGCTTGGATGGGCGGCAACGTCCTGTTGAAGTTTGCCCAGGCGTTGGGCTTGGAAATAACCGGCAGGATCGTGGGTTGCGAGGAAATCCCCCGAGCCTTCAAGACGGCGATCCCTCCCGCAAGACTCTTGATCACCGATCCTCGATGGATGAGCGTTACTTCGTGATCCGACCACGTGCCTCTCGATTGCGCAGGGCCTCCGTGCCCCAATGTCCAAACTCGAATTGAAGTCTGGGTTTTGATGTTGCTCGCTGCCATGAACGAGGCGTTGAACTTGGATGCTGCGTCGTCAAGTTGTGACAGTTGGCTTGGCGTGAGCGACCCCCCGGCTCCACTGCGGAGAAGGTCTGCGTCAGTCTTGTCCAGGCTCACCAACGAGTACCGGGCGAAAGCCTCCTTTAGTAGCGCAGGAGAAGGAGCAACCAGCGAGGATGGTGCAACGACGAGTCCATCAGGTGACGCGAACCATCCAGATCCGATCTCCGTGACTGAAGCGTTGATCGTCTGGTTCGGCGATGATGGCGAGAGGTACGTAAGGGGTTGTGCGTCAATTGCCGAAGTTAGAGCTTGCGAGATCGTGTTGGTGTCAGAGCCAAGCTTCCCTGACGAGACCTGGGAAGCAAGTTGACTCTCCAAATCCCCCAGAGCCTTGCTGTTGATTGAAAGCGCCGGGACGGTGAGTTTTGCGTCAATGGTCGTAGTCACCAACACCGACCCCGCTTCAGCCCTGAATGCAAGGAGGTTATTCGCCACTGCAACCTTCGGCCCCGCCTTAGTGTGAGCAGTTGCAGGGTAGGGTGGTAAGTGAGCGGCGGCCGGGATTGGGTGAGGCTGGGCGTGAGCAGCGGCCGGCTGGGCAAGTGCGGCTGGAATCCCAAAAGATCCGAATGCGACCCAATCAAAGAGGGCCAAAGGGGCCAGGATGGCGAGTACGCGCGAAACCGAGGCCCTATTTGCTCGAAGGTGTAGGAGCCTGGCTTGGGACCCAGGATGCCCGAGACCGAACATTGAACTCAAAAGTGTACCCGAACTAGGTAAATTCTCACTATACGTGTTGGCGAAGTGAGTGAGTTCGCGCAGAAAGTGAGTCCGTAGTTCTTACCGCCATTATCCGGGCTTTATCCCGGATTTATCGCAGGGAGAAATACGAGCTGGATTGCTGCTCGGCCTAGATACTTGACCATGCGGTCAACTACGATTCTGATCATGGTCATGACCGAGCAACCTTCAGACTCCTCCATGGACTCCATCGCCGCCATGGACTCGGGGCTTGCGACCCGAGTTACCGAGTGGCTCAAAGAGAACCTGCCTGCAGGCTGGGTGGAGGCCGTAGACGCAGGTGACACGGAAAAAGTCAACCTGATGAGGCTGGCGCTTCCCTATGAAGAGTGGTGCGAGAAGCTTGGAAAAGCTGGGTGGGCTACGGCTACCTGGCCGGTCGAGTACGGGGGAGCGGGCCTGGAACCCGCTCAGGCGAAGGTAGTGAACGAGGTCTTAAATCGGTACAAGGTACCTCGGTCCTTCAACGTCCTGGGGATCGGGATGGCAGGGCCGACCCTGCTCCAGTGGGGCACAGAGGAGCAAAAGAAGCGCTTCTTGCCTCCCATGGCTCAGCACAGAGAGATTTGGTGCCAGATGTTTTCCGAGCCTGGTGCCGGATCCGACGTTGCATCCCTGGCAACGAGGGCGATGCGCGATGGCGACGAGTGGGTCGTGAACGGCCAGAAGGTTTGGACCACGCTGGGGCATATTGCCCACTACGGGATGTTGGTGGCGAGGACCGATCCTGATCTGCCGAAGCACAAGGGGCTCTCGTATTTCCTTTTGGACATGCATGCTCCTGGGGTGGAAGTGAGACCACTCGTCCAGATGACCGGCGAGGCGGAGTTCAACGAGGTCTTCTTTAACGATGTCCGGATTCCGGATTCAATGCGAGTAGGCGCTGTAGGCGAGGGCTGGGCGGTAGCGACGACCACGCTGATGAACGAGCGGGTTGCGCTTTCCGGCGCGGGTAGCGAAGGTATGGCCAATGTCGGCGGCGGGCCAGTGGACGCGTTGGTGGCGCTTGCGGTGAAGAATGGTGCCTGGGGGGAGCCGGTCCTGCGCAACAAGCTGGTGCAACTGGTCATAGAAGGGCGGATCGTAAAGATCACGAACCTCAGGGCCGCCGCTCGGCGAAAGCAGGGCAAGCCTGCCGGTCCCGAAGGATCAATCACCAAGCTGTTTCAGGCTGAATACAACCAAAGGCTGCAGTCGGTTGCCATGGAGGTACTTGGTTGCCGTGCAATGGCTTGGGATGAGACCGACTTGGAAGCAGCGTCAATGGTTAGGGGGTTCCTCCGATCCAGGGCCAACACCATCGAAGGCGGAACTTCCGAGATCATGCGGAATATCCTCGGCGAGCGCGTTCTGGGGCTGCCAAAAGAGCCGTCGGTGGACAAAGACGTTCCTTGGAGCGAGCTCCGTAGGTAATCTATCGAGCGGGTGCCTGCGATAACGTTCGGCTGGCTTGATCGTCTGGCAGACCACTAAAACGACCCGCCAAAGCTGGAACCTTAGGAGGGGACCTGTGCGCTGGAAGACCGAAGATACTCCGGAGCGGAAGGCATTCAGGGAAGGATTCCGCGAATGGCTTTCCACTAAGGTCCCTAAAGGTTGGATGGAAGCGATTGATTCATCCGACGACGAGGCTTTCAAGAAGGCATCCGAGTCTTTCAACTTCATGAGTTGGGCAAGAGTAATCGGCTCTTCCGGCTACGCTGCTCCGCTTTGGCCAAAGGAGTTCGGCGGCCTGTCGGGGGAGGTTTGGACGCAGCAGATTGTCCGTGAAGAGCTGGCTCGTTATCGACTACCGCTTTTTGGCTTGAATTTGCTGGGGGTCGGGTTAGTCGGGCCCACACTGATCGAACACGGTTCGGAAGAGCAAAAATCGCGCTACCTCGCCAAGATACTTACGGGCGAAGAAATCTGGTGCCAGCTTTTCTCCGAACCGGGCTCCGGATCCGATCTGGCATCGTTGGCTACCCGAGCTGTCCGCGACGGTGATGAGTGGGTGATTAACGGGCAGAAGGTCTGGACCTCGATCGCTCAGTTCTCAAAGTTCGGGATGCTGTTGGCGAGGACCGATCCCGAATTGGAAAAGCACGAGGGACTCACCTACTTCGTGCTCGACATGTCTTCGCCCGGTGTTGAGATCAGGCCACTTGTTCAATTGACGGGCTCGGCGGAGTTCAACGAGGTTTACCTCACTGATGTACGGGTTCCCGACGAAAATAGAGTGGGACCTGTCGGAGATGGGTGGCGTGCGGCAAGGACGACGCTAATGAACGAAAGGGTGACTCTATCGGGCATTTCCTTGGATGCCGCCTCCATAACGGGAGGGGCACGCAAGGACCCTTTCGAGTCAATGATCGCAGGAATTTCCGATCGCCAGGATGGATTGGTGCGGCAGCGGGTAGCGCAGCTTTTTGCCGAGCAGGAGGCAAAAGAGATCACTGCTTTCCGTGCTTCGATGGCGCGTCTTGCCGGCCAACAGCCCGGTCCCGAAGGTGGCGTAAATAAGGTGTTCAACGCGGAGCTCAACCAACGTCGGAGCAACTTTCTGATGGACGCTGCCGGTTTAAGCTCCATCGCGTGGGATCCCAACGATCGGACAGGACAAGCCCGGGCTCATACTTTCTTGAGAGCCAGGGCCAACACAATTGAGGGCGGTACATCCGAAGTCCTGAAGAATCAGATGGCTGAGAGAATCCTGGGCTTGCCCCGTGACGTTGACCCCGGGCAGGGGTTGGCGTGGAAGGACACCAAAAGGAACTGAACACAACCGGCGACGACACAGCCCCGCCCATTCGCCCGCCCGCACGTCGGTCCGTCAGTGGCCTGATCGGTCGGCTAGCTCGTCGGTCGGCTCGTCACCACCGTCCGAAATGCACGACCTCGTCAAACGGTCTTCTAGGCCGTCGGCTAGGCGAGGACAACGGGTCAGGAAGTTTGCGGTAACCCATGAGGACGGTGGCGCAAATGCGGGTGGCTTCAGGGATGGAAAAGCTCGCCTTTATCTCGCCTTCGTTCCTGAAAGTCCCGAGCAGGCAAGCTCCCAACTCAAAGTCGGATGCAGCCAGCAGGAGCTGAGATATGACGATCCCTGCATCAATCCACCAATAAGGTACTGGCCAGGAGTCAACGGAAGTGAGCCGTTCGTCGTCCTTGTCCTCCAGCGAGTAGCGCCTTGAGTACGCCTCCGGCTCCACGGTTACCATAACGGCCACGGGGGCACTCAAAAGGCCCTTCCTCGAAGTTGAATCACGCCATTCCTGTGTAGTGGCAACAGTCCAGTATCGCTTCAGATCCCATGCCTTCAGGACTACGAGGTCGACTCCTTGGGTGAAGCCCGCCGACGGTGACTTGATACCCAACTTCAGGATCCGGTCCAAGGTCTCGTCGTCGACGGGATCCTCGGTGAAATTACGGGTCATCCGTCTTCCGGCGATTATTCGTTGGAAATCCATCTGCCATTGTGACTCCAAGCGAAGCGGCCGATGCCAGGCTTTTCGGATGGGCGGCCCGATTCGGGCCAAGAGGGCTGATTGGGCTTAGGAAGATGCCGGGAATAACCCACTAGTAAAAATGTTGACTAAAGCGATAAGATTTTAAGTATTAGCTAGGACGCACAGTGAGGGGTGTTGCGAAGTGCCAAGTTTCAGGGAACTCTTGAACAAGGCTAAGTCTGAGATCACCGAGGTTTCAACCGAGGAAGCGGATGGATTTCTCGGTAACTCGGTCTTTTTGGACGTGAGGGAGCCCGACGAGTTCGAACAGGGAACCATCCCCGGTTCGATCCAAATTCCCAGAGGCAACCTTGAGGCTTCCGTCGAGAATCGCATACACGACAAGGATGCCCATGTAGTTATCTACTGTGCGGGCGGTATCCGGTCGGCCTTCGCGGCAAAGACCCTCGGCGAGCTGGGCTACACCAACGTCGTGTCGATGGCGGGCGGTTTCAATCGCTGGAAGGACGAGGGCCGGAACTGGCACATCCCTAAGACACTGACCCCCGAGCAACGCAATCGTTACCAACGCCACTTGCTCCTTCCCGAGGTTGGCGTAGAGGGCCAGCAAAAGCTTCTCGAATCCAAGGTCCTTATGCTCGGTGCAGGTGGCCTGGGTTCGCCGGCAGCGCTTTACCTTGCGGCAGCCGGTGTGGGCACCCTCGGGCTGGTTGACATGGACGTTGTTGACTCTTCCAACCTTCAGCGCCAAATTCTCCACAACCTGGATAGGGTGGGTGAGCCAAAGGTCGATTCGGCCAAAAAGACCCTCACTTCGCTGAACCCGGACGTCAACGTCGTCACCTACGACGTAAGGCTTGGGGCCGACAATATCCTTGACATTTTTGATGGGTATGACCTAATCGTTGATGGCACGGATAATTTCCCGACTCGCTACCTGGTAAACGACGCATCGCTCGTGAAGCGCATCCCGGTCGTTCACGGGTCGATCTTCAGGTTCGAAGGCCAGGTAAGTGTCTTCAATCCGTACGTGGGGCCTTGCTATCGCTGCATGATTCCAGAGCCGCCTCCCGCTGAGTTGGCACCATCTTGCTCCGAGGCGGGT
>DAIDIS010000102.1 GCA_027451785.1 Acidimicrobiales bacterium | reverse complement strand
ACGATCAGCTTCGCCAGCCAACCTGCTCTTACAACCGAATGGTGGATAACCCTTCCTTCGGAAATCGCCACAACCTTCTCGGACAGCGCTACCCAGTCGCCCGGCTTCAGCTTGGGCATGACGTAAGTGGTCAGAACCGGGACCAAGTCCTCTTTGATGTGAATTAGGTGAGTATGGATCGGAAGCCGCTCGTAGCGAGTACCCCCGACGGCCCTGACCGCCTCAAGCGTTTGGTTTCCAGCCATCTTTAGTTTCCTTTTCTTCGAATTCTTCGAACGGGCGGTAGGTTAGCGATTCTTCGAACGGGCGGTAGGTTAGCGAGCTAGGCAGCGCTTGGTTGTCGATCTCGGCAATCGAGCGCCATAGCCTCACACGCCTTACCATAGGGACAACAGAGCATTTGCCGAATCCTGGCTTCCTAGCTGACAAGCCCTACGGGAGAGTCAACGAACTTACGCATCCACAACTCCGACACAAGAACCCGCCAGAAGGTCAGACCTTCGCCTTCAGCGCCTGCTACCCAGGCATCGAAGCTCTCGCAGAGCTTGGTCTGATCGTAAATACCCCGCGCCGATAACTCATGCGACGCAAAAATATCTCTGATCACCGGTGCCTTCATTCGGATCCAGTCGACCTCGGGATTGGTAAAACCGATCTTCGACCTTCTGGTCCGGTTCAGCTCCGGCATGTGGCCTTTCATTGCGTTGCGGTAGACGAAGCGGTTCCAGCCCTTTTTGATCTTTTGGTCGATGGGCAAAGCGAGTACGTATTCAACCAGCTCGTGGTCGAGGAAGGGAACCCTCGACTCAATCGAAAAGGCCATGGAGTTCTTGTCCTCGTATCGAAGTAGGTTCGGGGTTGAGAACTTCAAAATGTCTTGTCCCAGCCTCCGATTGAGGTTCCGGTCAGGCCGGAAGTCCACTGATCTCAGCTGGTCGTCACCAACCGCCAGCAAAGAGCGCATAGACATGCCACCCTGGCCTCTCGTGTTACCTGATCTCAAGGCAGCCTTAATAAAGCCGTTGTACAAGTCACGTCCTGCCCACAGCTCACGCCCTGCGGCAAGGAGCTTTCTTTGGTCAAGCGCCGAAGTCAAGTACGCCCGGAAATAGGGAATATATCCCGCCAGCAGCTCATCCCCTCCGTTGCCGGACAAGACCACCTTCACGTGCTCGTGCGCAATTTTGTAGACCGAGTAATAGGCATAAGGTGCCGACGAGATGGTCGGCTCCTCCTGGTACCAAATCCACTCACCCATCTCGTCCCAGAACTTGTCGACCGTTGGGTAGGCGTAGTGAGGAATACTCCCAACAGCACGCTCCACCTCATGTATGTAATCCGACTCGTCAATCGTCTGTCCCGGGAATAGTGCGGAAAAGGTGTAGAGGGTCCCAGCAGTGTGCGTGTCGGCGCCACGGTCCATCTGCTCCCTCATTATCGACGCGATACCGGACGAGTCCAGCCCTCCGGATAGCGTCACTCCTACCGGAACATCGGAGATCATGTGACGCTTTACGACCTTTGAAAAGAGCTCGTAAAACTCCTCGGCGTACTCGGCATCGGATTTGGAAGATGAGAACTCCGGCGAAATTGCAGGCGACCAGTATTGCTTGATCCGCCTGACTCCCTCCGGACCTACGGCCATCCAGTGCCCCGGCAATAGCCTTGAGACTCCCTCGTAGAAAGTCTCCTCCGTCGAGTCGTGGACCCTGTGCATCAAGAAACCAAGGAGAACCTGCTCATTGGGTCGCCTGGGCACCTCGGCATCCTGGAACAACGCCTTGAACTCGGAACCGAAGACGAACTTGGGGCCATTTGCGTAGTAATACAGGGGCTTTATCCCAAGCCTGTCTCGCGCCAAGAACAACTCGTGGCGGGACGGGTCGTATACGGCAAAGGCGAACATTCCAGTTAGGTGCTCAACACACTGGTCGCCCCACTCCTCGTATGCCCGCAATATGGTCTCGGTGTCCGAGTGATCGGTGAAGAAGCGGTGGCCTCTACCACTCAGCTCGGCTCGCAGTTCGGGGTGGTTGTATATCTCACCGTTGAAGACGATGGAGACCCCCGACTCGGGGCTGACCAAGGGCTGTTCCCCTCCGGCGACGTCGATGATCGAGAGCCTGCGCATGCCGAAGGTGAACTCAACGTTCTCCTTCATCCCACCGGAATCCGGTCCTCGGTGGGTGATGGATTCCATCATCCGGCCGATCAATTCCGGGTCCCGGCCGGAAAATCCTACGATTCCGCACATTGGTCAATCATTCCTCGGGCCGTACATCGGGCTACAGCCTACATTGGCCAGGCCAAAAGCTGGATATAGGGTGGTTCCGTGAATGAGGGACTTTCTAGAATCTGCTGTTTCGACGTTGGAGGAACAGGACTGAAGGCGGCGATAGTCGGGACCGACCTGGAGATAGCTTCAGAGATCACCCGCATCCCGACCACTTACCCGATGCCACCGGATCGGCTTGTGAGCTTTTTGAGTGGAATGGCCAAGAAGCTCGGTGCCTTCGACCGGGTTTCGGTCGGCTTCCCGGGGATGGTGCGCGACGGGATAGTTCTTTCCGCCCCTCACTTTGTGACCGAGTCAGGGCCCGGCTCGAATGTCCTAGACGAACTGAGGTTGAAGTGGGAGGGTTTCGACCTTGCCAGTGCCATGGCCTCGGAGCTTGAAAAGGCGACCAGAGTTGACAACGACGCAGACCAGCAAGGTGCTGCCGTGATCTCTGGTCAAGGCCTGGAGATGGTCATCACCCTCGGAACAGGCTTCGGCACAGCCATCTTTCACAACGGCGATTTAGCTCCCCACCTGGAAATCGCCCACCATGAGTTCCGCAAAGGCCAGACCTACAACGAACAGCTCGGTGAGGCGACGAGGAAGGAAATCGGTTCAGAGAGGTGGAACAAGAGAGTGGCTAAGGCAGTCGCGGCAATGGAGGCTCTGACCTTCTACGATCGGCTCTACATTGGCGGAGGAAATGCCAAGAAGATTCACGTGGACCTCGGCCCCAAGGTCCAGAAGGTCGACAACGTCTCGGGCATCATCGGTGGGGCCAAACTGTGGTCCATGGGTGGCGAACAGGGAAAACGAAGCGCTTAGGAGAATCCGCCCAGGTACTGTGCGAGATCTTCGGGCAGGACCGACTCGAAGACGGCAACCTCCCCCGTGACG
>DAIDIS010000101.1 GCA_027451785.1 Acidimicrobiales bacterium | reverse complement strand
AGGGGGTGGGCTGGGAGTCGCCTACGTAAACGGCGAAAGGGCCTTAACGATCACCGAGTGGGCAAGCGCCGTCCGGGAAGGGGCGAGACAGGCCGGGCTTGCCGATGAAGTCATCCTGACAGCGGAGCCCGGAAGGGCGATCGCAGCCCAGGCGGGGGTCACGCTCTATACGGTCGGAACGATTAAGCACATTGCCGGCGTAAGGACCTTTGTGGCCGTCGATGGGGGTATGAGCGACAATCCTCGTCCTGTGCTCTATGGGAGTGGGTACGAAGCATTCCTTATACGGGAGACCACGGCGCAGAGGCCTCTGGTGGCGACGGTTGTCGGAAAGCATTGTGAGTCAGGGGATGTCCTGGTTCGAGACGCCCAAATACCTGGGGACACTAAAGTGGGAGACATCCTGGCAACGCCGGTTTCGGGCGCCTATGGCTTTTCGATGGCTTCGAACTACAACCGAGTTACCGCTCCCCCTGTCGTTTTCGTGAGGGACGGTGAGGCCAGGCTGGTTGTCAGGGGCCAAACCGTTGAAGACCTAGTGGCTTGCGACCTTGATTGATATAGCGTGTTACCTCGTGCCCCATATGAGCCTGATGCCGTCGACGAGTGGCCGTAACCGGTCTGGGAGCCCAGAGACAGCGAGCTCCAGGTCGCACCAATTTAATTGGTGTTCAGGCTCCGTGAAGCCCAAGGACTCCTACCGGCGGTTGCAAGCGGGCGTGTCCGGAAAGGCAAAGGTTTTGGCATGTCGGTAAGAGTCGGGATCTTGGGTTGCGGGAACGTCGGTTCCTCACTCGTCGAGCTGATCGACAGCGGCGGACCGGAGATAGAAGAGAGGACCGGCGTTTCTCTTCAGGTCGCAAAAATAGCCGTGAGAAATCTCGCCGCACACCAGGGAGCTATCACCGAGAAGTACTCCTTCACCGCGGACCCCTATGAGGTTGTCGAAGACCCGGATATTGACGTAATCGTAGAGGTCATCGGCGGGATTGAGCCGGCACGAGATCTAATCTTGAAGGCGTTGAAGCTCGGCAAGCCCGTAGTGACGGCAAACAAGGAGCTCCTTGCGTCGACGTGGTCTGAGTTATTTGAAGCAGCTCTGTCCTCGGGTGTCGACCTGCTCTACGAAGCCTCGGTCGCAGGTGCTGTGCCCTTGGTCCGCTCCCTTCGAGAGTCATTGCCCGGAGACCGGATTGTCCGGATCATGGGCATCGTTAACGGGACGACGAACTTCATCTTGACCAAAATGAGCGAAGAGGGCGCAACCTATGCCGACGCTCTTGCCGAAGCTCAAGAACTTGGATTTGCCGAAGCGAACCCTACCGCGGACGTTGGGGGCTTCGATGCCGCAGCAAAGGCCGCGATCGTGGCAACCATTGCATTCGGTTGCGAGGTGACCGCTTCCGACGTCTACACCGAGGGAATCTCTGCGCTGACCGCCGACGACATCTTGATGGCGGCAAAGCTTGGATATGTCGTCAAGCTTCTTGCGGTTGCCGAGCGAAGCCCGGAGGCGGGACCGGTTGCTGTTCACGTGCACCCTGCGATGGTTCCCGTGGGGCATCCCTTGGCCGGTGTCAGGGGTTCGTTCAATGCGGTTTTCATTGAAGGAGAAGCGATCGGCGACATGATGCTCTACGGCCGCGGAGCGGGCGGAATGCCGACGGCCGCCGCTGTGTTGGGCGATCTCATCGACGCGGCCCACAATTTGAAGTCTGGGGGGATCGGGCGTGTATCCGTACCTCCGAAGGCTCAAATACGCCCCATGGACGAGCTGGTTACCCAGTACTTCGTTTCGATGGACGTGATCGACGAGCCTGGCGTCTTGGCTGACGTTGCGGCCGCCTTCGGCAAGCACGGGGTTTCAATTCGCTCGATGGAACAGCTTGGACGCGAGTCCGAAGCGCACCTTATCTTCCTCACCCACATAGCAAGAGAGCGGGATGTCCAAGCCACCTGCGAGGAATTGAGGTCGCTGCCGTCTGTCGAGAGCGTAGGAAACCTGATCAGGGTTATTGGGGGAGAAGGTTAGTTGTCTGAAGCGAGAACGGCGCCGGGTTGGCGCGGAATCATCGAAGAGTACAGGCAATACTTGCCGGTCAGCGACTCCACCAAGGTCGTCACCTTGGGCGAAGGCGCCACCCCCTTAGTGAGGGCGGATAAGCTCTCCGAAGAGATTGGGTCAGAAGTCTTTTTGAAGACGGAAGGCGCAAACCCGACTGGTTCGTTTAAGGACCGGGGCATGACGATGGCCATGACGAAGGCATTGGAGGATGGGGCCAAGTTCGTCATTT
>DAIDIS010000100.1 GCA_027451785.1 Acidimicrobiales bacterium | reverse complement strand
AATGCCCAGTGCTCAACACCATCTATGGTTACAGACCTTCCGTAGCGTTGAGTAAGGTCTCTTTTCATCCTCCTACCGACAGGTACGGGCTGGCGCGCTCCCAAGATCGACCAGCAGCAAGCTTCCGGATAGGTCAGGAAGCGAACATGGTGCATTCCCCACCGCCTTACAACCACTTCATCGAAAGGTGGATCGGTCTTGGCTAGGGAATAGAAATCGCGCAGGTCATCCGTCGTGCAAAGAAACTCCTCGACTCGTTTCACGACTTCCTTGGCCGCACTCTCGTCACCCTCGCCGAACACCTCAATCGAAAGAGACGGCCTCAATACATCCTCGCCGGTTGAAGTCACTCTAAATCCGTATGCTTTCCCGGCGATGCTCAGAGCCTTGATAAATGAGTTCTCAGAAACTTCCTGCTCGCCTTTTGTGGGAGGAAAGTTCTCCAAAAACTCCAACGACTGCCGGAAGTCAAAAGGGGCCACCACGGCAAGCGAGTACTCACCGATTAATCCGCTACTGGCTTTGATGTTCATGCGACAAGTTCCTCTCTGATATCCAAGCGCTCGCCGAAGAGCGATATGGCGTTCCCTTTCAGCACCGCACCCGCCGAACCACCGCAAACCGAAGTTATCTCGGAGACAAGTTGGGGGAGAGCTGTTGGCAATGGTGGGGAGTCCGTACCGAAGAGGATCCTTCCCACTCCCAGGACCTCCGAATTGATACTCAGACTCCCCTTACTCCCACCAGCCGTATCTACCCAGATTCGGGAAAGACTCTCCGCTATCGGTGCAATTCCGACTTCTTGGGCTGTGCTTGCGGTACCCGGGTTTCCGGCGATCGCATGAACACCGGCCTGCCGGTCGGCCGGGCCATCGCCGCTTGAGGGACCACCATCCCTTCGGCTGACCGGACCTTTGACCGGACCACCCGCCGCGGATGCCCCCCATTGCTGCATCTCCCGAGCAGCTTCCACCCGCCTAATCAGCATTGACAATGACCCGCCGCCCGTAGCCCCGATGACATTGACATCGGGATGACGCTCCAGGGTTCCCCTGAAGATCAGTGCCGCCAGCCCGTTGCCAACATCGCTGAAGCGCCCTATTTGCTCCACCAGCCTCAAGTTCGAAAATGCTTGCCACCCGATAGGCTCAGCCGGCGGATGAACGAATATCGGGACCCCAAGCCTTCCTGCCATATCGAACACCCGATCAGCCCTTTTATCTAGGTACTCTCCCTCGATTGAAGAGTTGATGATAAGCCCAACGAAGCCTCTCTCGGAAAGGAAGCTCTCGGCCAAGGCGATTTCCTCATCCGCACCATGAGGATTCACGTAGACGTATGCGCGCAACCGGTCATAGTTGCTTTGTACCGTCTTTGCCATCCACTCGTGAAAGGACTTTAAGGCATCAAGCCCTTGCCTGTAGTTGTTGTGCCCGGGGATTGGGGTCATAACCCCGAACCCAACAGGACTACCGACAATGGTCAAGCCAATCCCGGCCTCCGACTTGTTGTCAAGCATTCCCTTCACGTCCCCGAGTGACTTTGGCATCGGGAACCTAGCCAGGAGCTCCGGGTGAGTTATGTGCCCGTGTACGTCGATAATCAACGTCCTTCCACCTCCGATCTCGAAACGCCTTCACCGAACGAAGCTCCGCCTTCTTTGAGAGTGAAAAGCCCATTTGCAGCCTCAGCGTGGGTGAGTACTGCAGCAGCATCCTGGGCTCCCAAACCGTCCGCTACTGAGTGCTGCAGGAGCTTCGAGGCCGATGCAGCCATCGGCATCCTAACCCCAGCGCGATGAGCCTCTTTGCAGGCCAGTAGCAAGTCTTTGGACATGAGCGACAGCTGGAAGGCAGCCGGTGTGTATCGGCGCTTCTTCATCAGCTCGCACCTGAAGACCATTGCGGGCGATGTGTAGCCTCCCCTTCCCAGAGCGTCGAAGACCAAATCGCGATCCAATCCAAGTTTCTCTCCAAGAACGGCGGCCTCCGCCATCGCGGCAAGTTGTGTCCCAAGCGTAAGGTTCAAAAGGAGCTTCACAATTTTCGCTGCCCCGGTAAACCCCATGAGGGTGGTCTCGCCTCCGATGGAAGAGAGCACTTCCTCTGTGTCCTTAGGGATATTCTCGGCTCCGACGAATACCCTCAATTCTCCCGACCTAGCGTGGAAGGGGCTACCCAGAACCGAAGTGTCGACGATCCGTAGCGGACCCTCGCCAATCCGGAGTTGGGCTGACCTGATTGCCGAAGGCGAAGTTGTTGACATCTCGAATATGACTACCTCGCTCACCGACTCTGCCCAAGCCATTCCCTCCTCCCCAAAGAGGACCTCACTTACAGCATGGTCATCAGCGAGGGAAACCAGAATCACGTCCGCAAGTACCGCCAGCTCGCAAGGAGACTTGGCCAACTGCGCACCTCGTTCCATCAAGTCCTCTGCCTTGGCAGCAGTTCGGTTCCAAACAACCACCGTAAACCCGCTATCAAGAAGGCGATGAGACATTGCGTGCCCCATTTGCCCTAGGCCGGCAACGCCAACGGTTATCCGTCTGTCGGCGGCACTCACTTGGATTCTCCAACAGGTATTGCCGGTGCGGGGCCGGTGGTTGTGCCGAACTCGCAATCCCGGGCGTCAATGGTAAGGGTCAAGAGCTGCATGTGACGCCCCCGTCGACAAAAAGAACCTGTCCGGTCATGAAAGACGCATCATCCGATGCAAGAAAGACGGCAGGTGACGCCATCTCCTCGGCAGTACCCAGCCGATTGGCAGGGACCCTTCTCTTCATCATCTCAACGAACTCGCTGGAAGCTCTGCTCTCAGTTATCTCGCTCAGGACAAACCCCGGGGCCACGGCGTTCACGCATATTCCATGCGGCGCCCACTCGGTCGCCAACTGCTTTACCAAAAAGTTGACTCCGGCCTTGGATGCACCGTAGGGAGCGAACCCAGCTCTTCCTGCGAACTCGCTCCTTGTCGACGAGTACAGGACTATTCGACCTCCCAAGCCCCTATCAACCATCCGCCTTCCCATCTCGCGAACCAGCCTGAAGGTGGAAGAGAGGTTCACTTCGATAACCCGGCTCCACTCTTCATCAGTAACACCTAACGCGAGACCTTGCGAGTCGGTCGCAGCAAGATGAACCAGAACGTCGACACCGTCTCCACTCCAAACCTGCTCCACGAACTCCGCAACCGATTCCTGGCTCTCCATATCGACCGGCACAAAGTCAAACCTCTCTCGATCCGCGAGAGACTCTGCCTTTTGTCGACTCCTACCGCCTCCCACAACTGAAGCTCCCTCGTCTAGGAACTTTGCAGTCACAGCCGACCCTATTGCTCCTGTAGCCCCGACCACTACAGCCCGGCATCCGCTCAAGCGGCCTCCAACGCCGAAACGTTTCCCAACTCCCGGCTCAGCATGGAAAGACAATCCAGACGTAGACGGCCCGTTGACAGGTGCATCAACAAGTGCGTTCCGGCAGGGCAGTGGCTTAACCGTGCTACTCATCACTCGACCGATCGAGAACGCAGCTCATCATCGCGTTGGCAAAGAAGTCTGCGGCTGCCTCCGGTGTCGACATATCGCGAGGTTCCTCCAGGAATTCTTCAAGTTCCCTCTCCAGGTCGATGACCTCTTGTTGCTGCCTCATGTGAGATGCAACCGTAAATACGTCTTGTTCGCTGTCTACAACGCGAACAATCCGATTGCCCGACATAAACACTCTTGTCCTAAGAAGCTTGCCGATCGGCTCTCCATCGGCGTCCCGGATCACGTGGTCCGGCCTGCCACTCTTCTTGAACAGGTCGGCGACCCGCTCCTCACTTCCCGGCTTTACGGTAAATGTCAATGCGAATACCTGAGACATCTCGCTCTCCTATCTGGCTTGTTCAATAAATACTCAAAGCTCGCTTTTTCATAGATTGAACTATTGGGATGAGCATTGCAAGTCATTTTTTGAGATATTTTCCGTTGTTTGTGCAAGTATTCTTCCTGGTCACGGGCCCCTTATGTTGATTGCACATGCAACTACATTTAGCAGTTATTTTCCCTTTTCTGTATTGACATTTACTTGTTATAGATGCTCCACTTACAACATGCACATCACGGTTTTATCAAGAGCCCGCCCAATGAATTCTCTTTGGGCCGGATAGCAAGGAGTGTTACCGAAGTGAGCGTTTCCGAAATACCGTCGTTCCTCACCGCTATCGAAGGTGAAGGCGAGTTCAGAAACCTATTCAGCCCCTCGGAACTACGGCGGCGCTTCCAGGTCCTTGAGGGCCGGCGGGAGCCACTCGTTCCGCGGATGACAAAGCCCTCCATGCAAGAGCGGCTTAGTGAACTGGAAGAGCTGAAGCGGATTGCCGCAGAGACCGAGGATCCCACCGCCTCCGACAGGCAAGCTTCCAAGGGCAAGATGACTGCCCGGCAACGTATAGAAGCTCTGGTCGACGAAGGGTCGTTCTGTGAGCTTCAAATGTTTGCCCGGCACGAAGCCACCGGTTTCGGTCTGGAAGATAAGCGCCCCTTTACCGATGGCGTCATTACCGGTTGGGGGCTCATCGAAGACAGGCCTGTGGCTGTTTACGCATCGGACTTTCGGCTTTTTGGTGGGGCGCTCGGCGCAACATACGCAGCGAAGGTCCACGAGCTTCTTGACCTGGCGGAGCGTGTCGGAGTTCCCGTAGTCGCTCTGAACGATGGTGCCGGGGCCAGAATTCAAGAAGGTGTCGCCGCGTTGGACGGTTACGGTGGGATATTCCGCCGCAACGCAGCCCTGTCCGGTGTAGTGCCTCAGATCAGCGTCGTACTAGGGCCATGTGCCGGGGGTGCCGTCTACTCTCCGGCACTGACCGACTTCGTGTTCATGGTCGACGGTGTTTCGAACATGTACATTACCGGTCCAGATGTCATTAGAGCGGTAACCGGCGAAGAGGTCACACAGGACGATCTCGGAGGCGCCGGCCTACACGCGTGCGTTACAGGTGTCGCTGCTTCGGTTTTCGAAAGCGAGGAAGCCTGTCTTGAGGAGGTCCGGTTCTTAGTAAGCATGCTTCCTTCGAACAACCTTGAGGTACCTCCGACCGTCATGAGTTCCGACGCTGCTGACAGGAGTTGCCCGGATCTTCGAACATTGGTCCCAGCCGCAACGCAAGCCTCGTACGACGTTCGGGAGGTCATCTACGAGATCGTGGACGACGGCGAGCTGATGGAGATTCACTCCGCCTTCGCCCGTAACGTGATCTGTGGGTTCGCCCGCTTGGATGGACAGACCATCGGAGTCGTTGCCAACCAACCAAACCACCTTGCCGGCGTCTTGGATATTGATGCGTCCGAGAAGGCCGCTCGGTTCGTAAGGTTCTGCGACGCGTTCAACATCCCACTCCTTACGTTGGTCGACGTTCCCGGGTTCATGCCGGGGAAGGACCAGGAGCGCTCAGGGATCATCCGTCGGGGAGCAAAGCTCCTCTACGCATACTGCGAGGCAAGCGTCCCGAGAGTCTGCGTTATCTTGAGGAAGTCGTATGGGGGCGCCTATATAGTCATGGACTCCAAATCAGTCGGCGACGACTTCGTCCTCGATTGGCCTACCAACGAGATCGCCGTCATGGGAGCAGAGGGTGCTGCCAACATCATCTTCAAACGCGAGATAGCCAAATCGAAGGATCCGGAGAGGATCCGGGAACTTCGTATTGCCGAGTACAAGGAAGAGATGATGAACCCCCTGGTAGCGGCCGAGAAAGGGTTCGTGGATGCGATCATTGATCCAGCAGACACAAGAATCGCGCTTGTTAAGTGCTTCAAGCTACTCAGGAGCAAGAAGGAGTCTCTGCCTCAGCGCAAGCACTCGAACATGCCCTTGTAGGCCGACCGACTATCTGGAAAGCAGATCAAAGCGTCGCAGATGCGGCCCCGGCAGATGGATTTGCCGGGGTCCTGACGCGTGGGTTGATACGGCGGCTCGACTCCCTCGACAGCTAATACACCGATCCTGCAAGCAACAGGTCCTGAAGCGACCATAAGGCAAGACAACTTCCCGCAAGTATTGAGGTCGCCGGGCGAGGCCTGACATGCAAAAGCGGGCCCGGCCGGCGGACCCGCTTTTTACGGCAATCTCCCGATGCCTCTGTCTCTCGGCATTACTAGGAGGCTTTGCGCACTGCTCCCAGCTCGTAGGGCGTCTCGAAGTCAGACTCGGCAAAAAGCCCAAAGAACGCCCCACTGGACAATCCAGCAGCTGCAACTCCACGTAAGACGTTTTGGAACCTCGGCTTCATACGGCGTCTTCCATCCAGAACGTGTCTCCCAGTCGGGAGCCACAGTCCCCGAAGAGCATCGCCGACATGAAGGTGGCAAGAGCTATTCTCCCATTCGTCAAAGCTCTCGTTGCTCTTCCACTCGCTCAATATGAAGGCCCTGGGACCACATACATACAGCTCGTCCCAGTGAAACCCTTTCACGTCTTCAAAGACATCGCGGATTTCGTCGAAACCTTCTCGCAACGCGAGGACGTCTCCGCTGTGAACCTCCGCCTCCACCAATACATGAACCTTCACCTCACGCCTCCCATCGCTTCGTAACGGGATACTGCTACGTCCCATATCTCCCTTCGGACCGGACCTCCCCAATGAGGCCTCATCGGCGTCGTGGTCTTTTTGTGAATTGGGTCGTCTTCCCACATGAGGAAGTCCTCCTTAGAGTCCCACTCGCTCAAGAGGATGTAACTCCCAGGTTGGGCGCCTCTCAAAAGCTCGTCTCGCCGGTGACCCGGCGTCCCCGCTACCTCGCCCGTAACTTCGGCGAAAGCGGCCTCGAAATCCCGCTCATGCCCTTCAAGCACGGACGCATGAACCATTACTCGTACTGCCACCTGAATCTCCTTCTTTTGGTTTGTGTCTTGAATCGTCAGCGACTTTGTAGATCAGCTCTCAGCGGAAACGACCCGTTCGATTACCTCGAAGAGGCTCATTGATGAGCTGAGCCGTAACTCCCTCAGCACGGACGTGAGCTCCTCTTGGAGAGGGTCGGTCTCGAAGGCCCTGAAAGACTCTTCGTCATCCCACTCGGATATGATCACGAACTCATCGTGCGAGCCGACGGGCCTTGAAATGCTCTGGGCAAGCAAGCCATTCCAGCTGGTCGCCCCCCGGGCTACTCGTCCCCAAGCGTCCAGGAACTTTGGACCGGAAGTGGACGAAACCCTCATTTTCAACTCTGCCCTGAATGACATCAGACTCAAATACCTCCGTCGACATTAAGCGTTACGCCGCTTACGAAGCGGGCCTCGTCGCCTGCAAGGAAAAGAACCGCCTTTGCCACGTCATGTGGGCTTCCCAGCCTTCCGAGTGCCGCCAATGACCCGTAGCGCGCCCGTTGCTCGGGACTCAGGTCCGCTACTTGGTCGGTTTCGATGATTCCCGGTGCTACACAGTTGGCCCTGATTCCGCGAGGACCAAGCTCTTTACACACCGAACGAGTGAAGCCCACCACTCCGGCTTTTGCCGCAGTGTAATGACTCCTTGCCACCATTCCGACCGTTGCAACCGCCGAAGTCACGTTGATAATCGACGATCCTTCCCTCATTAGTGGGATAGATGCCTGGGTCATCAAAAGCATCGACGTTAGGTTGGAATTGATAACTCGCTCCCACTCGGCAAGTTGCATCTCCTCTAAGGGAGCGTGAGAGACCACCCCGGCATTGTTGACGAGTACTTGAATCGACTCAAACGAATCCACCAGATCGGCACCCAGCCGTTTCACCTCATCGGGATCGGCGACGTCACAAGTGACCGCGTAGGACCCATTATCGGCCGCCTCAAAGAGCTCCGAAAGCCTCCGTTGCTCCTCCGACTTTCTAAGCGAAACCCCGACAACAGTCGCGCCGGCGGAGACGAAAGCCTCAGCGCATGCCCTGCCGATCCCCCGGCTCGCGCCCGAAATCACCACCACTTGGCCGTTGAAGCGGGCCGGACTTTCCGCCGCGATTTCCAATGTGCTGACAGCGCTCATGACGCCAGCTCCATTGAACCTAAGGAGCTCGAAGCAAAAAACGCGGCTACATGGCGCGCACCCACCGACCCTGCACCTTCCACCAGCTCGCCGCCCGGCCCGAACCCCACAACATGAATGTCTTCGCTGCGAGGCCCGAACCCGAACACACGGCAAAGAGCGCCGACGCTGTCGACGGCCACCCTAAGGCTGTGAGCCTGCGGTCCCAAAGCCTTCCTTTGGCCCTCCAGCCCGCGTGCCAAGTCCGAACGGAGCTTGGGGAGCGCAAATCGGGGAACGTTGGTTGCACAAACGATCTCAATCACTTTCGAGGTGGGATTGTCGAATAGCAGGTCCCTTGAGAACTTTGCGACTTCGGCTGCGTTACTTCGATTCCCGAAGACCAGTACCGTTTGGGCTGAACCCAGCCAATCCCTATCGAACGGGCCGCCATCGGGGGCTTCCAGCTCAATTCCTTCGAAAATACCGGAGCTTGCTCCGCAATTCCCGGGAATGATTCCACGACTACAGGTGACACTCCGGGCTCGGCCAACGCCGGCTGAATCCATACTTTCGACTCGCGCATTCAAGTTTGGCTGAGCTGTCGTGCAGGCGAGCGCCTTGGCGGCCAGCTCAATAAACAGCTGGATATTGTCGCTGCCTCCGGAGCACAAGATCCGGCCATCTCGCCCAACAAGTAGAAGAGCCAGGTTCTCAGATTCGTGCGCATAGCCCACTCGGTCCGTAACCTGTCCGGTCCAGTCGACTAGGTAACTAAGGTAACTATTAGGATCGAGCTCCGGGTGTGGGACCAGCGACTCAAGCTGGGCTCTGTGCCGTTCCGCACCCCGCCGAATATCTCTCCTGGCGATTCGTTTCGCAAATCCCGGAGTGCCTTTGGCGGTCGCCACCTGTACCACCGGAACTCGCCAAATCTCGGAGACGAGGTGCTCCGCGATGTAACCCTCCGCCATCCCGGCATTGCTTCGGTTTCCAATGACAACGACAGTTGCCGGTGCCGTCGGGTCAATGACATGTCGCCCGCCACCGTCCAAGTTTTCGAGAACAGTCGAAGCGAAGGCGTCCAGGTCGACTTTCGGTGATGTGTGAGCCGCGGCGCGCCCTGCCTCGGCTCGCCAAACTCCCGTCGTGTAACCCGATTCATCGGATCTAGTGACCCTGAATGAGCTGGCCTTCACGTTTCCCTTCGCCGCCCACCGCTGAATCTCGCGATGTACCGGCAGCTTGGCGAATTCCATCAGCGCTTCTTCGCTCTCCCAGAAACTCAGGGCATACACGACCAGAGGCGGCTTGACCCAGGTCTTATGCCCCATATATCCCGGGCTTCGTTTCGCAGCTCTCATTACCTTTATCGCCTTGGGAGCCACCCTCAAGTACTGGAGGGGAGTGTAGGCGGTGATACCGAGCAGCTGGCACTCGGATCGTGCAGCCCGAGGCCCAAGGGAGAAGTTGGTTGTCCGCATCGCTAACCCTCCCGCTCGATCCTGCCCTTTAGGGCACGGGCGGCAAGGGTCATACCAGCTGCACCGACTACGACGACTGCCACTGCCATACCTTCAAGGGCGCTGGCCGACCATCCGGTTACGAGCAGCGACCTCATGCCCTTCAGGAAATAGGTAACCGGGTTCCATCTCGCGATCGGCTGCATCCAGCCGGCAAGCTCGTTTACTGGCAGGAATGCCGTGGTCAAGAATGCAAACGGGAAGAAGAGCATGAAGCTCGCAGCCTGTACCGCATCCGGGCTGCCCGACTTTAGCGCTATCGCATAGGGGAAACCCGAATAGGCGAGCGCCCAAACGGTCGCCAGCCCGATGAAGGCTGCCACACCGGCCAAGCCGGTTTTGAACCCTGCGCCGGATACCAATCCT
>DAIDIS010000099.1 GCA_027451785.1 Acidimicrobiales bacterium | reverse complement strand
CCGTCCGCGAAGATCGGTCCCTCTCACACTAAAATATCCGGTTGGCCTGCACGGGTTACTTCCGCCAATTGCAACCCGGACAATGAGGTAAGACACGACGTATTTGATGTGGAAATCAATGGGCGCTTCCGTTGCCGTCGTTGCGGCGATTGTGGCCTCTGCGTGCTCTTCAGTATCAACCGACCGGCTGACCTCAAGCCCGTCAAACGCACAGCAGATGGTTGCAAGCTCGGTGGACTCGCTATGGCAAGAAACCACGACCTTCACTGAAGACATCGGTAGGCAAGCACCCTCAAGAGCAACCATGGCCCTAACGGGTGCATCAGGCGAGGTCTCCCCGTCGGCCGACTCAGCCTCCTACTTTTTGACGACGAGAGCGGCTCCTTCCAGCAGCACGACGAAGATCGGCTCTCCCCCATCGCCCTGGCCCCAGGCCCAGATTGATGGAAGCAGCTTGTTGATTTATCGTGCAGGCGGTCTTCCCGGCGGACGCGAAACAATTCTCTCGTCCGAAGCAACACCGGCCAAGCTCGTGCCCGCACCTCCACCTAAGCCAAGCTCGGAAGGCGGTGCCGCGCCTCAAGAGAGCACGCGCTTTCCAAGCAAGTACTTGCCGGTTGCCGCACTCGACCCGCTCCTGGTGCTCCAGCTCCTGAAACTTGGGACGATCGATACCCAAGAAACGAGCGTAACGACACGGGAAGGTATCAGATACCGACACTTCCTTGATTTTGTGAGCCTTCAGCAAGCCGTAAACAGGCTCAGCTACCCGACCGGGCTTCTGTCGGCATCCATTGCTCTTACGGAAGTAGCCGAATTGAACGACTTCAACATAGTAATTGACGTAACACTTCTCGACACCGGCAGACTGTATTCGATTTCCTTCAATTCGCCGGATCCCAGCCAGGGAAGCCTGACCATCAAATTCGGACAGGCGCTCCAAGGGGTTCCCGCAACATCGACCGGCGGCCCACAGGGGACAGGCGTTGTAGAGTACCCATTCCCCGAAATCGCAAACGAGACAAGCCTGGCCGGCTCGTGACCCGCAAGCCCGATTCCTCCCCGGTCTCGCTGTCGGTGGGCTCGGCGTTCATCTCACTGGCCGTGGCCTTCCCGGTGGTCCTCACTGCCGTCACTGCGATTCGGGGGCACCCGGGGTTTTCGCAGGTGTTCCGGCACACGAATCTTGGCCGCCTCCTTTCCAATACCTTTGCGATCGCGATTGCTTCAACGACTCTCGCCGTATTGGTCGGTCTCGCCCAGGCTTGGGTCACCGAGCGTACAGACATTCCATTCAGGACGGCTTGGCGGATTCTGTTCGTGGCTCCGGTAGCAATTCCTCTCTTTGTAAGCAGCTACGCGGTATCCAACTTGGGGTCGGCTTTCCGGAACCAGTGGGGAGGAGTTGCAGTCGTATCCTTGGCATATGCGCCGATCTCTTACCTATTAACTTCGGCGGCCCTCAAGGGCTGCAATATGGATTCGGAATTTTCCGCACGATCACTGGGTGCCTCTCCCTTTCGGTTATTCATGCGGGTGGTTCTGCCTCAGCTTTGGCCTGCGATATTGGGGGGCGCACTCATCATCTTCTTGGACTCGATGGTCGAGTTCGATGCCTTCGTCGCTCTACCCGTTCAGACGTTCAGCACAGACATTTACGCGCAGTACCAAGCCAGCTTTTCGGCTTCGGGGGCTGCGCAGCTTTCCCTGGTAACCACGCTCGTGTGTGTTGGGACATTAGTAGGCGAGCTTGCGCTAAGGCGAAATCGGGAATACGTCCCCTCCTCAGTTGGGGCAGCCTGCCCGCCCGCCAGGTATCGCACGGGCAACTTCAAGCCTCTTGCAATCGCCGGGTGCCTGGTGATCGCCTTCGGCGGTGTCGCGACCCCAATCGGGCTTCTCCTGTCCTGGTTCCACAATTCGTCGTCATTTTCATCATCTTTGGTCGGGCTGGGAAGCCGGGACCTGTGGCCTTCAACAGTTACCTCAGCCACCTTGGGAGTGTGCGCGGCAACCCTGACGGTCATTATCTCAGCACCCATCGCATACGGAGCATCGATTTGCCGCGGAAAACTCCCGATCTTGTTCGAACGAACCGTCTTCCTCTCGTTTGCCCTTCCGGATCTCGTGGCCGCAATCAGCCTGTCGTCTTTTGCCGGCCACCATCTGCGAAGTCTCTATGAGTCATTCCCTTTGCTCGTTGTCGCATATGCGATCCTCTACACACCGCTGGCTGTCGTGGCGCTCAGAGTGACGCTCTCACAGATCGATCCCGGCGCCATCAACTCCGCCCGGACACTGGGCTCCGGACAGCTAAATACCTTTCTTCGGGTGAGGCTTCCCGTGGCTCGCAATGGCATCTTGGCCGCCTGGGTGCTGGTGCTCGTCTTCTCCATTGGAGATCTGTCGACCACCCAAGTCATGCTCCCGCCCGGCTCAACAACATTGGCAACGCAGTTCTGGGCAAACAGCTCGACGGTTGCCTTTGCCGTAGCGGCACCATACGCGCTGGTGATGGTGGCAATAGCATCAATCGCCGCAATCTTGATCTCCTGGAACTACGCGAGGGCGCGCTCCACATGAAAAACAAATGCAACGCGAAGAGGAATGGCGGTTCTGCAGCCAAAGTCATCTGCGATTCTGTCGTCGCCAAGGTAGGCAAACGCACGGTCCTCAAGGGTCTCTCGTTCGACGTGAACGAGGGAGAGATCGGTGTAATCGTCGGTCCATCGGGGTCAGGAAAGACCACGCTCCTTAGAGCCATCGCAGGAATCAACTCCATAGTTGAAGGAGAGATACACCTGGGCGGCACGCTCGTCTCATCGGCAGGCGTTCACATCCCACCGGAGCGACGTGGTGTCGGCTATGTGGCCCAGGAAGGATCGCTCTTCCCCCATCTCTCAGTAGGCGGCAACGTGGTTTTCGGGTTACGGAGGAAGCAACGCAAGTCCATGGATCTCGCCGCCGAACTGCTTGACTCTGTCGGCCTTCCAGAGTCATTTCTTTCCCGCATGCCGCACCAGCTCTCAGGAGGACAACAAAGGCGTGTGGCCCTCGCGCGAGCATTGGCCCCAAGACCGGAATTGATCCTCCTCGACGAGCCCTTCAACGGTCTGGACACCCTCTCGCGTTGGCAGGTATGCAACTCCTTCGTTGAAGGACTGTCAAAGTGGGGTGCCACGTCCCTACTGGTTACCCATGACCAGAGGGAGGCGCTGGCGGTGTCGCATTCCCTGGGAATTCTCTTGGATGGCAGGATCGCACAATACGGCGATCCTGAGCGGATATACGGCCTACCCGAAAGTGCGGAGGTTGCCCTTGCTACGGGAGAAGCGTCGTTCGTGGAAGGGGTTGCCGACGACTCGTCGGTTTCAACCTCAATTGGGGCCTTCGCCATTACTGGTGGATCTCAAACCGGACCCGTCATGGTGCTTGTCAGGCCCGAGCAAGTCGAAGTTTCGAGTTCACCACAATTTGATGGTCCAGCACCGGCCGTCCGATCCTCGAAGAGTGGCGACCTCATGGCAGCGACCGTAACCAATGTCCGATACCAAGGAAACCTAAGCATGCTTACGCTTTCGGTTAAAGACGACGCCGACAATAAGCACACTTCGGGCTTAGACGAGACAGAGGAATTTGCAAAAGGGGCTCCTACCTTCAGCGTGAACGTAACCGGGCAAGGTGCGTCCAACGTGGCCTACTCAGCGGGAGTCTCGCTTCTCTCTTACATCCGTCCCTCTGAGGCTCCGGCTATCGGCGCTCAAGTTTTCCTCAGGATTTTCGGGCCATTAGTCACCTTTCCGGTTGACTCGGCCAGTTTGCCGCGGCGCTAAACGCAGCCCTTCCCCATTACGCAACAATTAGTTGTACATGCCTTCATCTTGCGCAACCAACAGTTGCATGTAGTCTCACTATGTGCAACTATAAGTTGCATAACAACAATTGCTCCTCGCCGACAAGGCCCGGCCGGATACTTCACGCTCCAACAAGAAGGCAGGCCAACCAGCGGAGCCCCATAAGGAGGCCACAACAATGACGCCATACACAGAAGCAATCGAAAGGGAGATCGTTATCGGTGCTCCCCGCGAGATCGTATGGGAGGTGGTCACCGACCCCGCCCATATCGGTAAGTGGTTCAGCCAGTCAGCAGCACTCGACCTTCGGCCCGGAGGCAAAGGCAATCTTCACTTCGATGGACACGGCGACCAGCCGATCACGGTCGTCGAGTTGTCTCCGATCGACGCATTTTCCTTCCGCTGGTGCGAGCCCCAGGGAGAGGACCCCGATGCAGGAAATTCGTTCCTGGTCGAGTTCCACCTTGAGGAAAAGGGCGAGGACACTCTCCTCAAGTTGCGTGAGAGCGGGTTCGCGACGGTCAATTGGGAAGAGAAGCGCAAGCAGGACTACTTCGATGACCACACTCGCGGCTGGGACGACCAAGTGCTGCCGAGCCTTGTTCGCTATGCACAAGACCAAACCGTAGCCAAGTAAGCTCGCCGCCTGATGAGCTTGCTCGCCGAAAACTTAGACACCGGCCTGTGGGAGGCTTTTTCCGAGCCCAACAGGCTGGTGTTGCTCGACCACCTGATCACCTCCGGCGAGCAAAGCGCAAGCGCCTTGGCCAGGATCTCGCCCATTAGTCGCCAAGCGGTAGCGAAGCATATGGCGGTTTTGGAAGCCGCAAACCTCGTCACGCAAGAGCGTAAGGGCCGTGAGGTCAGGTACTCCGCCATACCCGCCAGGGTCGAGGAGGCGGCACGAACGATGGCTGAGCTCGCGAGTAATTGGGACAGTCGCTTAGCCAAGATCAAGGAGATATCCGAGGCGATCCACGCTACCCGTATCAAAGAGTCAGCCCAATAGCGTGTTCGAAGGAGTGGGCGGTGTAGGGAACCTCAACAAGAACTCAAAGGCGCCCGGGCCATGGGTAGCCTCAGCACTCAAGAGGTTCACCACCTAAGACAATTCGGGCTCGGGACCCGTGTAGGCGCACCGAGTCCGGAACCTTAGTCGGTGTTGATATTCCTCCACGGCATGGGCAATCCAGCCAGCCGTACGCGCAAAGGCAAAAATCGCCTCGCCTGCCCCTTGTCCCAGACCAGAGGCCGAAACTAAGGAGCCAAGCGCAAAGTCGATATTCGGGAACTTACCTCTTTGATGCTCCACCACCTGTCGTGCCGCCTTGAGCGAATGAGCCTTTCCCCAAGCTTTGACGACCAATGGCCAAAGTGCATCAAAGCGAGGGTCGGACTCCAGGTAGACCATATGACCGAACCCAGCTAGGTGGCCATCGGCCGAGAGCGCTTCACCGATTGCAACGTCTGCCCCATTGGCGGCTGCATTTGCGATCATCGAGGCGACTCGATCCGACATTGAGCCGTGCAATGGACCACTAAGGGCTGCCAGTCCAGCCGAGACCACCAGGTAAGGATCTGCCCAAGTTGACGCTGCCACTCTTGCAGCGAGTGTAGAGCTGGCCATCTCGTGATCCGCCAGCAAGATAAGTGCGGCATTAAGCGCCTTCAATTCGGCCACCGTGGCAGGTGAATCAGTCAGGCTTTCCCAAAGCGAATATGCCAATGGGAAACGAGCAGATTCTTCCTTTTGGGTCCCTCTCCTAGTGGCAACGTTTGCGCCTCTGCTGATCCGGAAGGCTTCGAGCGCCACTTGAAATATCCTGTGGGTGGTTCTGGTTACCCCTGAGCCTGAACGGTCATTGCGCAGCGGGTCGGCGCAACTTTGAACCGAGAGCGCAATGCGGAAAGCTCCCACCGGAGTTGCACTCGGTGAAAGGAGGGTCTCAATGGCCCTCCTGGAACCGGCAGAAAGTGGGCTTTGGGGAGCTTCATGAATTCGACTCGATGTCCCGTCCCAGCTGCCGATCCTGAGAAATTCGGCCACCTGACCGAACTCACCGGCCAAGCAAAGCCGGCTCACATTCTCCCCCCGGTAGTACATCGCTCCGCGGGGATCAAGGTAGGTGATCGCCGAGTCCACTGTTAGGTTGACGGCCTGCGACCGCACCCTTGGCCGCGACTTGGTCGCGAGCAATTCAACCTCACTATGGAGGAAAAGGCTCTCCTTGGAGCCGGGAGTACGAATCGAAGTCAACATGCCTCGGCTCACATAGGCGTAGAGAGTCTCTCTCTTCACGCCGAGCCTATCGGCGGCCTCAGTCGTGGTGATCGTCTTTTCCACTCGCTCCCCTTTTCCTTGATCTGCATACTATATTGACTTCCTCAATATTGATTTGATCAACATTGACAAACTGAATCAGCGGTCGGAAGATGAAAGCATGAAACTGCTACCTGACAACGACAGCACGCCTTCCGGCTCTGCGACTAGAGCCCACTCAGGTAGCGGCGACCAACGCCTATCCAAAACCGTCTCGGACCTGATGAGGACGCCACCGATTGTCATCTCTACCTCGGGGTCACTTGTCGACGCGGCAACCCGGATGAGAGAGAACGAAGTCGGCTCTGTAATCGTCGTCGCCCCGGAGGCAACTGAGACACTTGATCCAATCGACAAAGTTGCACCTTCCATCGCCGGGATCATTACGGAACGAGACCTTGTCAGAGCAACATCAAGTGGGGTCAACCCAGCTACTGAGGCAGTCTCCGATTGGATGACACTCGATCCTCATACCGTCGACCAAGAGTCAGAGGTAATCGAGGCATGGCGAGACCTGGCCTCGCATAGCTACCGGCACATCCCCGTGGTTGACGCAGCCGGCGGCCTGACTGGCGTTGTCTCTATGAGGGATCTCTTCAGGGTTTCAGCCCTGCGCCCCGTCGAGGGACAATTCGCCGACGTTCCAAAAGGCATGGAGGGCGTTGTTGCTGCCGAGACCCACACCGGCACCGTCAATGGTGAACTGGGCTTTTACCAATACCGCCAGTACGACGCAGTAGAGCTTTCGCGAACTCGCAGCTTTGAAGAGGTCGCCGCCTTAATGATCGACGCAGAACTACCCTCCCGCGATGCTCTCTCACGGTTCGTTGCCGATTTGAACACGGCCCGGGCAAGTGTCGGCGAAATTAAAGCAGCATCAGAGGAAACGCTCCGGCTTGGGCTTCATCCTGACTACAGCCTAAGCGAAGATGGCGTGACACCAACTTCGAAACTGTCGGAGGCCAACCAAATGGCGCGCCTTAGGACAGCCGCTTCAAAGCTCGGAGAGGCCTTTTTGATGAAGCCGACATTCGACTCGTCGCCAGTGCAGCGGCGCAGAGACTGCATTCGAATGATCTCATCCCTTCCAGCAATCGCAGCATCCAATTGGCGGATGTCCCAGGGACTTGACCCCGTAGAGCCAAGAGATGATCTTGGCTTTGTCGCCAACTACGCGTGGATGCTGATTGGCTCGGAGCTTCCCCCAGCGCAAGCTCAAGCATTGGAAAAGTACATGATCTCCACCATGGACCATGGACTGAACGCCTCAACTTTCACGGTGAGGGTCGTCACCTCAACAGGAGCCGACCTGGGTGCAATCGTAAGTGCAGGCATCGGCGCTCTCTCAGGTCCTCTCCACGGCGGCGCACCTTCGAGGGTCCTGGAGATGCTCAGAGAGATCGGTGATCCTGACAATGCCTACCGATACATCAAGAAGAAGATTGAGGACGGCGAGCGCATCATGGGCTTCGGGCACCGCATCTACAAGACACTTGATCCCCGATCCGAGCTGATGAAGGAAGTCGCCTTGGAGTTGGGAGGCAGCCTTGTGGAGTTGGCGGTTGAAGTTGAGTCGACGGTTGTACAGCTCCTGGACGAGCTAAAGCCAGGGCGCGACCTATACACCAACGTTGAGTTCTACAGCTCTGTAGTCATGAATCTGTGCGGGATCCCTAATCCCATGCTTACGCCTACCTTCGCATTGAGCAGGTGCGTCGGATGGTCCGCTCACTCCCTCGAACAGGCTTCGGACAACCGCATAATCCGACCTGCCTCTAGGTACATCGGCCCGGCGGCGTTGCAGCCTCTTTAGCGGCAAGCTTCGGGAGCTTTGATAACTCAGGCGCGGCAGTAAGCCGGGATGTAGTGCCTCGCCTTCACCCAGCTCCTCAGGAATTAATGAGCGTTAAAAGCCAACATTTAGTAGCGTTCCTATTCTTGACCGCAAAGCAAAGTTTCCCGGAGACGCTTGTCGAGTACAGGCAATGGCTCGACGCTCGGAAGGCCACGTCGGAGGAACTGACGACCGAGGTGATTAGGCGGAGCCACGACTCTCAAAGGGAGCTCAATGCCTTCAGAGTCATCCGGGATGAGAGAGCGCTAGCGGAGGCCAAAGCCGCTGACGAACGCCTCGCCAAGGGCGAGAGTCTGCCGTTGCTCGGCGTCCCGGTTGCGATCAAGGACGACACGGATATAGCCGGAGAGACCACTCCCTTCGGTTGCCCCGGAGAGTTCCCTGTTATAAAGCATGACTCGGAAGTGGTTAGGCGGCTGCGCAAAGCTGGAGCAGTCATTGTCGGAAAGACCACAACTCCCGAGATCGGCCAGTGGTGCTTCACGGAGTCGAAGGCAACCGGGAGCACGAGGAACCCTTGGGATTTACGGTTCACTCCAGGCGGGTCCTCTGGAGGGTCGGCGTCTGCGGTGTCAGCCGGCGTTGTACCTGCGGCAGTCGGTTCCGACGGTGCAGGATCAATACGAATACCGGCGTCTTGGTGCGGGTTGGTCGGAATTAAGCCGGAGCGCGGAAGGGTGTCCGCCGCACCAGAACCGGAATCCTTCTTGGGCCTGGCGGTCTCGGGTCCATTGGCAAAGACAGTGGCCGACGCCGCAATCCTGTTCGACGCGATCGCGGGGAACGCGAAAGCGGATATACATAGACTTCCCGACCTTCCCCAACCTTTAGCCCATTCGGCTATGACCGACCCACCGAAGCTCCGGATCGGCCTCTCGCTCAAGATCCCTTACGCCCTCTTCAAATGCGAGTTGGACGAGGATATTGGCCTGGCCGTCAGCGATGCCGCCGAGAGGATTGCGGCTATGGGCCATTCCTTGACGGAAGTGACCCCGGACTATGGATACCTTCTTGGAGCAACATTCGTGCCGAGAAGTCACGCTGCCATATCGGAGTGGGGTGCGAGAATACCGGACAAGTCGCTTCTCGACCCTAGAACTCAGGCAAATATCACCAACGGTGCCAGAATCCCGAGCTTTGTCGTGGGTACTTCAAGGAAGCTTGAGTCCAAGCTTCGAGGTTCGCTCATGAAGACCTTCTCGGAGGTTGATGTCCTCGTGATTCCCTCAACCGCCCAGCGGCCGCTCATGATCGGGGAGGCGGGTGGCTTGACCAACTGGGAGACGGACAGGCTTGTTACGACTACCTGCCCGATGGCTTGGCCATGGAACGTAGTCGGGTGGCCGGGAGTCAACATTCCGGTTGGTTTCCATTCATCCTCTCCCTCGCCCAAGTCCCGAAAGGGTAAAGGCGTTCCCCTGGAGTCCATGAGCTACGCGAGATTACCGATAGGTGCCCAGCTCCTTGGCCCTCCGGGCTCTGAACCCTTGCTTGTTTCACTGGCCGCCCAATATGAACGCGAGTGCGGCTTCCCTGATGCCGGACCTCAAGGCTGGCTCGTTCCTCCCA
>DAIDIS010000098.1 GCA_027451785.1 Acidimicrobiales bacterium | reverse complement strand
AACGTGGATACACGCTCTCGGGAGGCCAGAGGCAACGGGTCTCAATTGCGAGGACCTTGCTCTGCAATCCACCGATCCTTGTTTTGGACGATGCCACAAGCGCGGTGGATGTGGCTGTGGAGAAAAGTATCCACCAAGCATTGAGCACTCTGATGAAATCCCGGACCACCTTGGTCATCGCCCACCGGATGTCGACAATCGCCCTTGCCGACAGGGTCGTGGTGCTTGACTCAGGGCGGGTCGTGGCTACGGGCAGGCACCAAGAACTCCTAACTACAGTCCCCCAGTACGCGGAGATCCTGTTGAGTGACTTCGAGATGGACGACCAGACGGTCGAACTCGAGGGTAAGTAATGGGGTTCGGAGGATTTGGAGGATTCGGCGGTCCGTTCGGAGGGGGCAGGCCAGGTCAACCGGTCACGCCTGGAATGAAATTTGCGGGGATTCCTCCGGAGCTGCAGGATAGCGTTGACGGACTCTTGAAGAGCGAGCCGGCCCACTCTTTTCCACCGGTTACATTCACTCAACGTCCAGGCGAGTCGGAGAACGCCAAACTAACCCTGCGATCATTGATCCTGAAGTACCGAATGCTTGCAATAACCTCAGCGGCCTTGGTCCTTGCGGTCGGGCTCTTGACTCAGGTAGGCCCCAAGCTAACAGAGTTGGCGATCAACCAAGGAATGCTTCCCCAACACCAGGACTTGGCCAAGGTGGCCATCTACTCCGGGCTGTTCATAGCCGCAATCGCCCTGAACGCGCTTTCGCAATGGGCGCTAGTCAAGACCACCGGCCGAATTGCAGCTTCGGTCATGAATGATCTCCGCATTAGGGTCTTCGCCCATCTCCAGAGGCTATCTCTCGATTTCTTCACCGACGAGAAGGCCGGTGTGGTCATGTCCAGAATGACGGCCGACATCGAGAACCTCCAGCAGTTGATTCAAGATGGCCTCGCTCAGTTTGCGGTCCAAGCGATCTCGATGGTTGTGATTACCATCATCATCTTCACGCTAAACGTTGAGTTGGCCCTCATCTCTGTTGCGTTGGTGATACCGGCATTGACGGCAATGACCATTTGGTTCAAGGACGCATCGACAACGGGTTACGAAAAGGTGCGGGATGGAATTGCGGGCGTCCTTGCAGATCTTTCCGAGTCACTACACGGCATCCGAATAATGGTCGCTTTCAACCGCAGGGCGCACAATGTCGTGACCCATCGCAACATCGTCGGTCGCTATAAGGACGCTAACGACTACACGGCCCAGATAAACGCCGTTTACGGTCCGGGAACGCAACTTCTCAGTGTCGCCGCACAGGCTACGCTCCTGGCCATCGGCGGAACCATGGTGTCCCACCGGACGCTCAGCATCGGTGCCTTAGTCGCTTTCTTCTTGTATTTGGGTCGCTTCCTTCAGCCCATTCAGCTGCTGGTCCAGCAATATAACTCCTACCAGCAAGGCCAGGCGTCGGTGCTCAAACTGAGGACCCTTCTCGAAACCGCACCTACGGTGTTGGAATCCGACGATGCCGTCGACCTACCCCCGGCTGTTGGTTCGATCTCCTTTGAGAACGTGTCATTTTCCTACACTCCAGGAACCGAGGTTCTCACCGGGATCACTTTGGCAATCATGCCCGGCGAGACAGTGGCGTTCGTCGGTCGTACCGGAGCTGGAAAATCGACGATTGCGAAACTGCTCACTCGCTTCTACGACCCAACGGACGGTCGGGTTACCATCGACGGCTTCGATCTTCGCGATCTAACCATGAAATCCCTCCGAAGCCAGATGGGCATAGTGCCGCAGGAACCCTTCCTGTTTGCCGGAACCATCAGGGACAACGTGTCGTTTGCTTGCCCTGATGCCACGGAGGAGGAAATCATGAGCGCCATCGATACCGTTGGATTGTCGGACACGATCGAAAAGATGACGAATGGACTCGATACACAGGTGCAAGAACGAGGGGCGTCCTTGAGTTCCGGAGAAAGGCAACTCGTCTCGTTGGCGAGAGCATTTCTGGCGCAGCCGAGAATTCTGGTTCTGGACGAGGCGACCTCGAATCTTGACCTCCTTTCGGAGTCGAAGATCGAGAAGGCTTTGGATGCGGTACTGGAAGGAAGGACCGCAGTTCTTATCGCTCACCGGCTCTCGACGGCTATGAAGGCCGACAGAATCGTGGTCGTTGACCGGGGACGAGTCGCCGAATCCGGCTCGCATGACGAACTCATGGCTCTAGGAGGGCTCTACTCCGATATGTTCGGCATCTGGGAAAGCCAGAGCGCTTCCGCCTGAATCGCCCATAAGACTAAATGGATTGACCCTGCCAAGCGTCCCTGATTCTCTTCCATGAGTCACCAAGAGCCTCCGGCAAAACCCTCACTCCTGCAACCGTAGTCATGAAGTTGGTGTCTCCATTCCACCTCGGTAAGGCATGAGCATGAAAATGCCCGGGGATTCCCGCACCTGCCGCCGTCCCCAAATTAGCTCCAACATTCAATCCCTGTGGAGAATAAGCACGCCTTAATGCCACAATCGAACGCTTGAGGTTGAGGGTCAGATGGATACCTTCTTCGTCGGTAAGGTCTTCCACGTCGGCGACATGCCGTTCAGGCATCACAAGGAGATGACCGCTCGCATAAGGATATGCGTTCAGGATAACTACGACACCGTTCTCCCGAGAGACTATGAATGTTTCCTCCTCTGGCATATCAGCGGCGAAAATGCCACAAAAGACACAATTCTCTTTGGCCGTTGCGGGGTTCGTCGCCTCACGGCTGCTCGATGCTTCCGGGTTCGTAGGCACCTCTTGACGCCCGGGGTCTGCGGGGAGCGCTGGGCTTCCCGATATCCCAAGCGCATCGATCGTGTTGGAAACGTATGGCATGCGCCATCCCGCCCAAAGATGCTCAAGCGACAATGTCGGCTCCTGGCACGCTCTTGGTCAGGACTTCCTTGGAAAGACTTTGGATGAACTCTTCGAGCGGCACGTCCCTCACCGGGCGCTCCTCTCCACGTGCATTCACCCCGACAGTGTTGTTTGCAACGTCGTCGTCACCAACCACCAACACATACGGGATCTTCTCGATCTTTGCCTTCCGGATTCTCGCGCCGAGAGGCTCGTCGGCTTCGGCCATGTCAGCCCTGAAACCCTTGTCAGCAAGGAGGCCCGTCACCGAGGAGGCATACTCTGCATGGTCAGCCCTTACGGGCAAGACCCTGGCCTGCGTTGGCGACAGCCAAGTTGGGAACGCACCCGCGTAGTGCTCTACAAGAACCCCAAAGAACCTCTCCACCGACCCAAAGAGGGCTCTGTGAATCATTATCGGCCTGTGGCGAGTATTGTCGCTGCCCACGTATTCGAGGCCGAATTTCTGAGGAAGCTGGAAGTCAACCTGGATGGTCGAAAGCTGCCAGGTCCGACCGATGGCGTCTTTGGCCTGAACGGAGATCTTGGGTCCGTAGAAAGCACCCCCGCCCTCGTCCATCACCAGTTCGAGGTTCATCTCTTTCGCCACATTCGCTAAAGCGTCGGTGGCATCTTCCCACTCTTCGTCCGTGCCGACAGCCTTGCCCTCCGGCTTTGTCGACAGCTCTAAATAAAACTCATTAAGCCCGTAGTCCTTCAAGAGATCGAGCACAAAGGTAAGCAACGTGACCAGTTCCTCACGCATCATCTCTTTGGTGCAGAAGATGTGAGCGTCATCCTGAGTCATACCGCGGACCCTGGTGAGTCCGTGAACCACCCCTGACTTCTCGTATCGGTAGACGGTCCCAAACTCAAAAAGCCTAAGCGGGAGCTCTCTGTAGGAACGCTGCCTCGACTTGAAGATGAGGATATGGAACGGGCAGTTCATCGGTTTCAGGTAGTACTGGGTACCTTCGTCCATCTCGATCGGCGGGTACATTCCTTCAGCAAACCAATCCAGGTGACCCGAAACTTGAAAGAGCTCCCCTTTGGTTATGTGGGGTGTGTTTACGAACTCGTAGCCCGCCTCTTCGTGCCGCTTCCTGGAATACTCCTCCATGACTCGCCGGATGAGTCCACCCTTCGGGTGAAATACCGCCAACCCGGACCCGATCTCTTCGGGGAAAGAAAAAAGATCCAACTCAACGCCGAGCTTTCGGTGGTCTCGCTTCTCCGCTTCCTCCAAGCGATGGAGATGCTCCTTCAGCGCCTTGTCGCTGTCCCAGGCGGTTCCGTAGATCCTCTGGAGCTGTTGGCGCTTTTCGTCCCCGCGCCAATAGGCGCCCGCAACACGCATGAGCTTGAAGTGGCCAAGCTTCGCCGTCGACGGGACATGGGGACCACGGCATAGGTCGACGAAGCTGTCTGTGTTCCGGTATGCCGATACGGGCAACTCACCACTTCCGACCTCAGCTCGGTCCTCTTCGTCTCCGGAGTTGGTGGCTACCGCCTCGATGATCTCCATTTTGAAGGGTTGAGAAGCAAAAAGCTTCAAGCCTTCTGCGACCGTATGCTCCTCCCGTACGAAAGGCTGGCCCTCGGACACGATTTCGCCCATTTTGGCTTCGATGCGCCCAAGGTCTTCATCGGTAAAGTGAGCGCCTCCAGGCAGTTCAAAATCGTAGTAAAAGCCGTTTTCCACCGGCGGACCTATGGCAAAGTGGGCGCCCGGCCAAAGCGCTAGTACCGCCTGGGCCAGTACGTGCGCCGTCGAGTGCCTAATGACGTGCAATCCCTCATCAGTTGAAGCTGTGACAATTGACACTTCGTCGCCATCGGACAGGACATGCGATAGGTCGACCTGTGCTCCGTTCACTCTGGCAGCAACGGCTGCCTTTGCCAAACCAGACCCGATCGAACCGGCGAGTGCGGCGACCGTAGAACCAGGCTCGACGGCTTTGAGGGTTCCATCCGGCAGCTTGACTTCAATTTGGGCACTCATGGGACCCGATCCTACCCGCCTAATGGCTTGACAATCCCAACAATCGCATCGCTTCGCTTACCCCACCCGAACGATTTGCGTCCTCTGTCGCTGCATCGAGCACTCTGTACGCAGCGGGAATGTCAAGGTCGTTGTCGAGGCATTGCCTGACCTCTTTCAAACCGGCTTCACCTTCGCCTGAAGCCTGCCATTTCGACACCCTTGCGTCAGCGGCAGCCATCTCATCGATTAGAAACTCCCACGGATGACGGTAGTGATGCGAGCCTATCGCCACCCTGATCGAGTCAGGGGACCAGTCCTTCAAGAGATCGGATACGAACACGAGGTTCCCAAGTGACTTCGACATCTTCTCTCCCTCATATCCGACCATCCCGACGTGCATCCAATGACGGACAAACTTCGTGGACGTGGCTGCCTCGGACTGTGCCGCTTCGCACTCGTGGTGCGGGAAGATGAGGTCCGACCCACCACCGTGAATGTCCACGGTGGTACCCAGCTCCCGCAGAGCGAGTGCAGAGCACTCGATATGCCAGCCCGGCCTTCCGGGTCCCCACAACGATTCCCACGCCGGCTCGTCGGGAGCGGAAGGTTGCCAGAGGACGAAGTCCAAAGGGTCTTCTTTGTTGGGGTCATCGACGTTGCCGCCTCTTTGAGCCGCAAGAGCGAGCATTTCCTCACGGCCCAGGTGGCTCACCTGCCCGAATCTTGGGAACGATCCGACCCTGAAATAGACCCCGCCATTCGAAACATATGCGTAACCCGCATCAAGCACCATCCCTATGAATCCCAGAATGTCCGGGATAGCCGAAGTCGCTCGCGGCTCTGACGTTGGCAGCATGAGACCCAATGCCCTCATGTCAGTGTCGAACCTGACCATCTCCTCGGCAGCCAGATCCAGGAAATGTACCCCGAGTTCTCTCGATTTGCGCAGAATATCGTCGTCTACATCCGTCACGTTTCGCACGCACTCGGTAGTCACCCCAAGGTCGTGAAGCCTCCGCCGCAATACATCGAACGTGAAATAGACAGCCGCGTGGCCTACATGAGCCGAGTCATAGGGAGTGATCCCGCAGATATACATCTTTACAGTGTTCCCTGCGCTGAAATCGACCACCGATTGAGCTGCCGTGTCGTAAAGCCTCATCATTGGCCCGATTTCTGCCGGCTCACCGTTTTCCCTGTTCACGCTAAATTATCCCGGTAATTCTCAAGGCACAGTGGGCCTTGTGTTTCAGGTTCATAGTCAGCAAAACGGCTGTCATCGACTCGACCGGACCGGCTGAAGCCAGCGATCCTGCGTTCAATACCCTGACACCCTCTATTTTCCCTGCGACCCGAGCGCCTTCCTCAAACCCCAGTTCCGAATCCGAACAGACGATCACGTCCGAGTCCACGGGAGCCGAAAGATCCGCAAGTTCCCTGGCCGGAAGATGTTGAAACGCGGCGCTAACCCGGCTTTCGGGCAATGCCGCTTGGATCTGAGAGGCTACAGATCCCCTTGATGGCACGATCGCATGGAATTCCCGCCCGACCTTGACCAACGCGTTCGCCATAGAGATTACCGTTTTTCCCGACAATTCCTGGCGTAGCTCGATAGCCGTTGCTACTGCGGCATCCCACGGAGTTGCAATTATGACAACGTCGGCGCCCGCCGCGGTTGCGTTGTCGGCTCCCTCCAAAGTGCCAAGCTTCCCCGGCCACTGAGACTGCAACTCCCGTGCTATCGCATCGGCCCTCTCGGCGTCTCGGGAGCCAAGGAGAACCCTCACCCCGGTGCTTGCCAAGCGGGAAGAAATTGCCTTGCCTGCTGGACCGGTGCCGCCGACCACCCCAATGACGGATTGATCATTCACCTTCATACCCTAACCGTTTCAGCCACCTACCGGCAGCTCTGGCGCCGAACGCCCGTCTGCACCTACGGTGTTTGCCCATGGAGTTGCTTCAGGGCAAGAAGATCCTCGTAACCGGCGTCCTAACCGACGACTCTCTCGCGTATTCGGTTGCGAAGCTGGCAATGGAAAATGGCGCGTCGATCATGCTTACCGGCGCAGGCAGAGGTTTGTCCCTCACGCGTCGCACCGCCCGCAGGCTCGGCGGGGATGTCGAGGTTGCAGAGCTGGACGTCACGGAGCAGGAACAAGCCGCTGAGGTCGCCAAACTCGTCACATCCAAGTGGGGCTCGCTGGACGGTATTTTGCACGCAATAGGCTTCGCACCTCAAGAATGCCTTGGTAACGGAATGCTCCAAGCTGGATGGGACGAAGTCTCCATTGCCCTGAATGTGTCGGCCTACTCGCTGAAGTCACTGGTGGAGCCCTTCATTCCACTTATGGAAAAAGCAGGCGGAGGCTCAGTTGTCGGACTCGATTTCGACGCCACAGTAGCGTGGCCTTCATACGACTGGATGGGAGTTGCAAAGGCCGCCCTTGAATCGTTGTCCAGGTATTTGGCACGCGAACTGGGACCTAAGGGGATCAGGGTAAATATGGTTGCCGCAGGCCCCATAAGGACAATGGCGGCAAAGTCGATTCCCGGTTTCGCAGACTTCAAAGCGGTCTGGGATTCCCGCTCTCCGTTGGGCTGGGACGACCGAGACCCCCTACCCGTCGCAAAGGCGTGCATTGCACTCTTCTCGGACCTGTTTCCGATGACTACAGGTGAAATTCTCCACGTGGACGGTGGAGTACACGCAGTCGGAGCTTAAGCGACTCCGCAGTCGCTTTTTCGGACTGCGCGCAGTCGAAGCTTCAGCGAGACCTCGCTTAAGCTCTAGGCCATGAGGCTATTGGAACGCTCCAGCGACCGGATGACATCCTCGACCCTGATGAAAGAAGTAGGGGTAAAGTGCTGCCATCTAATCGGATTAGCCGGCATGTTGTCAGCCTCGCGCCAAAGCTGGTCTTCCACCTTGCCCAAGGTCGAGCGAACTTGGCCAAGGTAGCCGCTTTGTAGTTCTACTCGGTCCCGCAGTGCGGCAAACGTTCGCCAGGTGGATTCCATGGCAAGACCGAAAGGCACCGACCCTGGTACCAGGACCGGGAAAAACACTGAGCAACAGGGGCTGCCGAGAGCAATCCACGCGCGAACTCCTTCCCCGGCACTTCCGGGAAGCCAAGCAACAATCGAAGCATTTGTCGTGCGGTCCGCACCATCGTGCATGCAAATCGAGCTGGCTAGGTCCGCCGCGTCGATCGAGTGAACGTCGACAATCTCTCTAGCGTTTGACCCGGGAGATCCCCATGTCTTTCCGCCATGGCTCCTAAGGTGAGAGACAAAATCGCGAGGACTCAAAATTCCTCCCGACCTTCCGCTGGACAGGAAGGCACGACTCGATTTCAGGCGAACATCCGCTGAATCGGTGTTGGTTTTCGGGTCCCGCCACGAGTGGAGGTTGGTGTCCCCAGCCACGTCTGAAGAAGAACGCTCCCAGTTGGTGGTCATCGTGATTCGATCGGAAACGGCAGCTGAAGTTCCGACTCTCCTGGCGGCCCAGGTACTTCCCTTCGTTTCAAGCACCCAAGCACCCTTGCCATCTGCAATGAGGAATCCACTATTGGATTCAGCACCGGCTGCTCGGTCGTTTACGCCACGCTGTCCATGCGCCTCAAGGAGCCTGGTGATCACCTGGAGAGCCTCTTCCGAGCTTCTTCCTCTCTCAAGTCCCAACCTAACGAGGTCGGTACCAATCAACCCGACAGGCAGCGAAACCTCGCCGTTGCCGCTCGAATCGGAATAGGGATCCTCTTTCGGAACTTCGGAATCAAGGTCGGTCTTTCCTATTGCAACTCCGAACTCGTTTACCCCGTGCTCAAACCCCCATTGCCAGATGCGGCGTGAGCCGACCAGCGCATGCGCCCCCAGATCAAAAAGGTCGAGGTACTGGGCACGAAGAGCTCCGCCCCCCGGCCTTCTGCCGTAGGTTTCGACCAGTTGGACTTCAGACGCGCCGTGATCGGAATTACGAGCGAAAATGGCCCCACTAGCTCCACGTGCATATATGGCATCGGCCACTATTACACTTTAGCCCCGATTACCACATCGCAGGAATAGGAATTTTGGCGCTCACTCTGTGCCCACGAACTCCTCCAATCGGTAATACGCTCCCCCGGCACGTTCCGCAAGGGACTTTGCTATCCCAAGCTTGATCTTTGCCGACTCCGTGTCAACGACCGCTAACCCAAATCCGCACTCCGAAATCTGGCCCGCAATTGCCAGAGCCTCTTCGACCGGGTCGGCTCCGTCTTCGATCGTGGCCGATGAAGTTGCCCGTCCGTCGGTAATCAAGACAATTGATGCCTCCTCACCCTTTGCAGATGACTCCAACGCCTGCTGAAGAGCAAGTGCAATCCCCTTCGAAAGTGGCGTGGCTCCCCCACTGGCGGCTTCGTTCAAATGAGCGTGAATCACCTCAACGCTTCTTGTCGCAGATACGACAACCCTTGCGTCATCCCCCTGAAAGGCCACGACTGAGACTTTGTGCCTTTTTGAATAGGAATCGAGAAGGATCCCGTCTACAAGCTTCAAAGCGGCACTTACTCGCCTTTTGGCTTCCATCGACCCGGACAGATCCAGAGCCACTACGGTCTGCCTGGCGACCTTCCCAGCTCTTTCGGTGTAGCGAAGATCACTTCGCTGGATTTTCGTCTCAACACGCATGCCATTGGGTACCACTGCCTTTTGATCATGCAGTTGTCTTATGGCCATTGCCGACACCGTGGAGGAAGGGGAAAGCTCCGGCCGCCCAGCAGGATTTCTGACCGTCCGGATAACATGGCCGCCCTTTTCACGGCTCGCAATGATTGATTGATCGCGGCGTCCATCTTGCCCGCGGCGGACAACTCCGGATCCGGTCGGCGGCATTCCTTGAACCGCCTTTGTGCGATTCCCCAATGGCGCTGAAGTCCTAACCGCTATCCGGGACCCGCTGTTGTTCCCCTCAAGCGGTCGCAGCGACTGGTCTTTCGACTGCGCGCCAGTGGGGCTGCGCTCTCCCCCAAGGTCTTCCTCCCGAAACTCACCGCCACCCGGATTTGGATTGACATCTCCACGTAGGGGTGAATCCTCATGTTCTCGTACGGGCGAATCATCGAGGTTGTCGGCCATTTTGGCGCCTTGTCGGTCTGAACCCGCCGTGGAGGCAGAGCGGCGCGCCTGCGTCTCGCCATTGGAGCTTTCATTCTCTCTGGGGGCATGACCCCTTTCTTTGGAACGCCCGTTTGTCGAGTTTCCATCCAGGGGGCTTCTTCGCCTGCGGTGGGCGAGCACCATTCCGGAAATCCTCTCCACGTGCTCGGGCTCCGGAGCCGGCGCCACTCCTTCCAGTGCCCACAGGGCTCTAGCAGATCGACACAGAACGATATCGCCTCTGAGTCCGTCCACCCCCGCATCCAGGCAAATCTCCGCAGCCGAAAAGAGAAGATCCTCGCCGATACCCTCTTGTGCAATCCGGCTTCGAGCGTCGGACAATAGCGACACAAGATCTCTTGTCCCCGAAGCAAACTTCCCCGAGAATCCTTCTGGGTCCTCATCGAAATCGAGTCTCCTTCGGACAGCCAGCACTCTCTCGGCAGCCTCTGCCGGGGCGGCAACCTCAACGCTCAGGCCGAACCTGTCGAGCAATTGAGGCCGCAACTCACCCTCTTCGGCATTCATTGACCCAACAAGAACAAAACGCGCAGGGTGAGTGTGGGAGAAGCCGTCACGCTCAACTCTGTTTACTCCGCTGGCGGCGACGTCCAAAAGCATGTCGACGATGTGATCAGGAAGGAGGTTGATCTCGTCCACATATAAGACTCCACCATCGGCTTCGGCTAGGAGGCCAGGCTTAAACCTGTAGGAGCCCTCCGTCAATGCTGCGTCGACATCGAAGCCGCCTGCAAGGCGGTCCTCAGTCACGCCCAGCGGCAATTCGACGAAGCGGCCTCCGGCAAGACCGTTCATGGAGCGACCCCGCTCTCCGAGGGCGCCGACCAGTTCCGCCATCCCTCTGACGAGCGTGGACTTCGACGATCCTCGCTCGCCACGCAACAGCACGCCTCCGGTCTTGGGCTCGATGATGGCTATCAATAGCGCAAGCTTGGCCTCGTCTTGGCCTGCAACTGCGCAAAAAGGAAAAACCGGTGCATGTTCTGACACAATCGGCAATTCTAAATGCCTAAAGGGACTCCTCCCACCTTTCAGCGTTCAGCACCGCCGATCGGAGTGCGTCAACGGCGTCGCCCGAGGGCTTGGACCACATTTTCCGATCGATGGCCTCCAAGAGCCTCTCGGCGATCGATCGCAGCGCACCCGGGTTGGAGCTTTCGAAGAACTTCTGTATTTTGGGGTCCATGACGTAGGCCTCTGTAACCCTTTCGTACATCCAATCCTCAACCACCCTCGCCGTCGCATCGTAACCAAAAAGGTAATCAACGGTCGCCGCCATCTCGAATGCGCCTTTATATCCATGCTTGGTCATGGCCTCCACCCATTTCGGGTTGACCACCCTGGATCGCATTACGAATGCAGCCTCCTCCGCAAGACTACGTACCTTCGGCGCTTCCGGATTCGAGGTGTCCGAGAAATAGGCCAATGGAGACTTCCCGGTGAGTGCCCTAATGGTCGCGATCATGCCCCCATGGTCCTGAAAATAATCGTCAGAGTCGAAGATGTCGTGCTCTCTGTTGTCTTGGTTCTTCACGGCCACCTTCACAGAGCCCAACCTACGCCTGGCTGCATCCGGGTTGGCGACGCCCATCGCACCCTTTGAATACGAAAACCCGCCCCAGGCGATGTAAACCTCGGCCAGATCTCTGTCGTCCTCCCAATTTCCAGCCTCGATCAAAGGGAGCAACCCAGACCCGTATGATCCCGGCTGAGGACCGAAAACTCTCGGGTCTTCGGTACCCAGTGCCTTTAGGAAGTTCTGCTCGCTTGTCTCGTCCAGGGCGGCAACCATTTCAGCCGCATCACTGAACATCTCGACAACATGGGCGAAGGCGTCTCTGAAGAATCCTGAAATGCGAAGAGTTACGTCTATTCGGGGCCTTCCCAACTCCTCCAAGGGAATCAGCTCGAAGCCGGTTACCCTTCCGGTCTCGAGCGCCCACGTAGGCCGCACCCCAATCAAGCTCATTGCCTGGGCAATGTCGTCGCCTGAGGTCCTCATGGCCGATGTTCCCCACACAACCAATCCCACCGAGTCGGGATACTCACCGGTCTCGGACAGAAAGCGCTCGACCAGCCGGTCGGCGAGTTTACGGCCGACTTCCCACGATGACCTTGACGGGAGGACCTTGGGGTCAATGGAGTAGAAATTCCGA
>DAIDIS010000097.1 GCA_027451785.1 Acidimicrobiales bacterium | reverse complement strand
TCGTAGGTGTCGAGAGTTATGTAACCGTTGTCGTAGATCTTTTGGAGGAATGCCTGAACGGTCGCGTAATGGCGGGGTTCAGTAGTGCGAATAAAGTCGTCATTGGATATATTGAGCGATCGCCATGCATCTTTGAACCGTTGGGAAGTAGTGTCAACCCAAGCTTGTGGCGTGAAGCCATGTTGCTCTGCGGACTGAGCAACCTTGAGCCCGTGCTCATCGGTACCGGTTAGAAAGAACACTTCGTTGCCGATGAGACGATTCCACCTTGCCAATGCGTCAGCGGTCACGGTCGTGTAGGCGTGTCCCGCGTGCGGGGCGTCGTTCACGTAGTAGATGGGTGTAGTTACATAGAAATGAGGCACTAACCGCAAGGCTAGCGATCTCGGAAGGGAGATATGGAATGGGTGCAGTAAAAGGCGTGGTCAGGCGGATCGACCATCTTGGAAGAGTAGTGATCCCAGTTGAACTCCGAAGGGTTTTCGCGATGAACCCGGGGGACGAGTTGGATATCGGTATTTCGCCTGAGGGCGACTCCGTAACCGTCATGAAGGTACAGACCGCCTGTGTCTTCTGTCAGAGCACAGATTCGCTTGCAGAGCATCAGGGAAAGCTCATATGTGGAGTGTGCCGCAAGGAAATCGCGGGAACCCTCCCCGTTTCCATAGGCTAAACATCCGCTGGCAAGGCCAGGCGGAAGTCCTGGCCTGACCCATCTATCCCGCGCTTTGCCCGTTTTTCGCGATAAGCGCGATCTTGTAGGCGGTGCGGTGGTCCACACCAATTTGATCACATGCTGTGGCCACCGCCTCTTTCACCGTAGTTCCTGCCTCCAAAAGGCCGTTAATCACCATGATGGCATGCTGTTCCATTTCGACCGCCCTAGCTTGATAGTCAACTGGCAGCGGCCCTATCACGAGTACCACCTCACCCCTGGTTTCTTTCGTCCCAAAGAACTCCGAGGCTCTGGCCAACGATCCTCTCCAAACCTCCTCGTGGAGCTTTGTGAGTTCTCGAACCACGGCGATATCCCGTTCGCTCGGCATGAGGTTCATCGACTCGCACTGCGCTTTAAAGTCGGCAAGGGTTCTTGCGAGCCGTCTTGGCGACTCAAAAATCACTGCAGTGCGCTCTTCCAGCACGATGGCCTTGATTCGCTTGGCCCTCTCTGTGCCTTTTGGAGGCAGGAAACCTTCGAACACGAATGGTGTCGTGGGCAACCCGCTAACAACCAGAGCAGCGACAAGAGAGGTGGCTCCAGGTATAACGGAGACCTTTACCCTACGCTCAATTGCCCTTTTGGCGATTATTTCGCCGGGATCGCTGATTCCGGGCATCCCGGCATCCGAAACGACCGCTATCAATTGCCCTCGTTCGGCTGCATTCACAATCTCGTCTGCCGCTTGGGCTTCGTTGTGCATGTGAAGTGCCCGGAGCCTATTTCCCGCGGGAATGCCAAGTGCGGAGAGCAGTCTCCTGGTTACCCTGGTGTCTTCGCAGGCTATGAGGTCAGCGTCCTCGAGGCATCCATGTGCCCTGGCGGTGATATCTCCAAGATTTCCAATTGGAGTGGAAACCAGAACAATCTCACCGACATTGGCTTCAGGTCCGGTCTTCAATCCGTCGGCTCCCTTTGCCGTTTCCTTCGAGCTCGATCCCCGAAAGCCGGTTCCCTTTCCCTTACTGCTTGATTTCGAGGCAGTCCCCAACCCGAAGTCCCCACCTTTCAAAGGAGCCGGATGCCGCTTCGAGAACCGAACCGGCACGGAGCCTCGGCATGCACGCCCTCCTAGGCTTGACCGTGCATATTTCCAGCACGACCATTGCCTTGTCGCAATAGGCCACGTCCAAGTCGAATTTCAACCCAAAAGTATGAATAGCCCTACAAGGACGAAGCAATATCGCTCCCTCGTAGCCGCTCTTTCCAACCAGTCCCTTTGACCTGGCAACGGCGCTGGATGGGATGTCGAGAGTTGCCAGCACCGTACCCTCCTTGATCAACCAAGGCATCCAGCAGCTCCGTAGTAGCTCATTATCCGGCCATGCAGATCTCGGCTCATTCCACCGTGGGGGACGAACGATCCGTCCCCATGCGTAAGCCCGCTTCGGAAACAACGCGCACGGCGATGCTCGGCACATCGGAGATGATCCCGTCAACGCCGATTGCAAGCATCCTCTTCATTTCCTCCTCGTCGTCAATCGTCCATACGTGAACAGCAAGGCCAATGGAGTGTGCAACGGCTACGAACCTTTCGTCCACCAGGGAAACCCCTTGGAAGGACGGAGGAACCTGCAATGCGACCGCCGCAGGAGCCTCGGGGTCTTCGCCATCCCTTACTGAGCGGTAGAAGTTCGCCACCTCCAAAGTTGCGCAGCTCGTATGGACTTCCGGTGCCACCTGGCGAAAGTGTTGAACGGCAGAGTCCAGGAAAGAAGTTACGATCACGTCTTCGGCACGCCCAAATTTCATAAGAGTCTTGGCCAAGGCCGTCTCGTACTCAGGAACCGCCGGTGACGTCTCTTTGATATCGAAATTCAAGATGCGGCCCTGGTAACGCTCCAACACTTCCTCCAGCAACGGGACCTTGAAAAGAATGTCGTCGTCGGAGATTGACCTATAGGGATACTCGTTCGGCTCAAGTCCATGGTTTGCGACATGGCCTGGCGAGAACCAGTAGGCGTTGTTAAAAGCCCTCACCTCGTCGAGAGACAGATCGCCTATCTTCCCAAACCCATTCGTGGTCCGGTCCACAGTCGCGTCATGGCAGCACACCAAGTGCCCATCCTTGGTCTGATGGACATCAAGCTCAATCGCGTCAGCTCCACCGGCCAATGCCTTATCCATCGCGAACAAGGTTGTGGATGGACCTTCGAGTGCGCCGCCTTGGTGGGCATAGACGATCACCCTCCTGTCGAGCCACGGATTGGATTCGCTCACTTCAACAGGATATTCCCCTGGCGATTAGTTAACCATGAAGACCTAGGAAACAATCCGGGTCTACTAGCCTGTAGGCCATGCTTGACCACGTCCTGCTGGATGTGATCTCCGCGATCAGATCCACATTCGAAAGCGCTCTGCTGGACCGGCAGGCGATTGAGGAGCGATTCCAAATTGACGTCTTTTTGGGAGATATCTCCTGGGAAACTTCCTATAGCCTCCCCGGGGAAGGCTCACCCCCCAGGGTTCGTGCAGACCTCTCAATAGACTGGCCGACCTGGAGTCAAAGTGCCTATAGGTCCTGGTCAATTGGAGAAACGCCGGACGAGCCGCCGGAGCTGGTCGTCGAGATCGCGCTCCGAATTCAGCGCCTAGCCGAGGCCGTAAACCCGTCCGCCGTACTCATTGCTCTAGGCGACGAACTCCCTGCCATTGGAGACGACCAGTTGGAGCGTTCAGGCCCTACGGTGGAGCTTGCATACGACAAGGAAGGCCAGCCAGCCAATGATCCCACTCGATGCGCCATCGAGATTTCCTTTGAAGGGACCTGTCGGCTCGACGAGGCCGTGTTGGAGGACCCTGAAGTGCTCGAAGACCGGTTTGCTCGGCTCGGACGATGGGTTGCCTCCAATCTCGTGAGACTTGGCGACTTGGACCTGCCTTTCCTCCCGCCCGGAGACGAAACCCTCGGGGTTCCATAATCACCGGACCCAGGGCCGGCATCGCAGGTCACATCCGTCAATTAACCTTTAGCTGATTATGGCGCGATTCATACATACTGCCGACTGGCAACTTGGGATGACCAGACACTTCCTCTCTCCCGAGGAGCAGGGGAAATTCACAGCTGCGCGAATCGATGCCATCGACACAATAGGCACACTGGCCGCTACGAAGGACTGCCCGTTTGTGGTCGTCTGTGGCGATGTATTCGAGACCAACTCAGTTCCAAAGAGGGTGATCACCAGGGCCCTGGAGGCTATGGGCTCTCACTCTGGATGCGAGTTCTGGCTATTGCCCGGAAATCACGACCATGCCGGCCCTGGCTCGGTGTTCAACTCCGAAGTATTCAACGAGTACCTTCCGGGCAACGTGAAAGTAATGGCTACCTCCGGTGAGTATGTCACGGTCTCGGGTGACCGGATCATTGCGGCTCCTTGGCACAGCAAGCGACCGTCCAGCGATCTCGTCGTAAGGGCTGTAGCCGAATGGTCAAAAGGCTCATCGGGCGACCAAGCAGCGAAGAAGGGCGGCGGTGCTTGTGCCGTTATCGTGGCAGGGCACGGCCAAACGATGACTTTCGGCGGGGAATCGGAGGCAACGGCAGGTCCGCCGCCGATCCAACTTCGAGAGATCGAGGAGTACGTTCAACGCGGAACGGTCCAATATGTGGCTCTTGGCGACCGCCACTCCACCACCCGTGTAGGCGACACCGGGCGAATCCATTTTTCGGGTGCTCCCGAGCCTACTGATTTCGGGGAAGTCGACTCCGGCAACGCCCTTGTAGTTGACGTCGACGATTCAAAGTGCGTAGTCGATTCCGTCAAGATCGCGAAATGGGAATTCCACGACCTGTCGGGCGACCTTACGTCAATTGAAGACTGCGAGCGTTTCGCCGGAATGATGAAGGCATTGCCAAACAAGTCTCGGACAATCCTGAGGTACTCGCTGGCAGGTCAAGTCCCGATCCACGCAAAGGCTTGGCTCGATGGACAGCTATCAACTCTTGCTGAGACGTTCGCCGCTTTCTTCGTACACGAAAGGACTAGCGATCTAATTACCGTCCCCGACGAAATCGACTTGGACGAAATGAGCCTTTCGGGATTCGCCCTTGAGGCAGCTTCCGAGCTTGAAGAGAGAGCGAGAAGGCCCGGCGAGGAAGCGGTCATTGCCCGAGAAGCCCTCGTACTCCTTTACCGGTTGTCACGGAGCGGACATTGAGGATTCATCGCCTAAGGGTCGAGAACCTCGGAGGCCTTGCCGGTACAGAGATAGAGTTCGAGGAGGGGAAAGCAACCGTCATACTGGGACCGAACGAGTCCGGGAAGTCAACCCTTGCAGGTGCCTTGGGTTTATTGATCTCCGAACGGCACGACACCAAGAAGAAGGAAGTCCGTGTTTTAGAGCGCTTAGGCTCGTCGTCCGGACCTTTCGTCGAGGCCGAGCTTTCAGTCGGCAACTACCGATTCACGTATTCGAAGCAATGGCTGAAAAGTCCGCGTGCCCATTTGGAAATCACCATGCCTGGGCGCGAGCAGCTCTCAGGCGTAGACGCACATAATCGGGTTAATCAGATTCTCGATCAGAACATCGACCTGACCCTCCTGAATAGCCTGCTGGTCAAACAAGGCCACAGCCTCGAAGCGGCCACGCTAGCGGACTCCAAGGCGCTTTCCGAGCACTTGGAGGTAGCCACCGGTGGGATCGCGTCCGATCTCGCTGATGACGACCTGATTTCCGCGGTCGAAGCTGAGTATGACCGTTATTTCACCAAGCGAGGAGCCGAATCCGGGGAGCTCGCCGCTTCGGCGAAAGCGTTGAACGAGGCGGAATCCAGGTTGTCGGCTGCAGCGCAAGCTCAAGCACGAATCGACGAGCTGCTTTCCAGGATGCCCGATATTGAAGCCGACTTGGATGCCCTTCGAATATCACTGGACGAGAATTCCCATATAGCTTTCGAGCTGCATCGTCGATTCGCCGAATCGCAAGGCTATGCAGCAGCCATCGCAGGTCTTCGCGAAAAGGCCGATAATCAACATTCACTCGCCGAGCTTTTGGATCAGCGGATGAAGGCCAGGCGCTTGCTCGAAGAAGAACTGATGAGTCTTGTCGAGCTCGAACGGCAA
>DAIDIS010000096.1 GCA_027451785.1 Acidimicrobiales bacterium | reverse complement strand
AGAAGCGAGGGAAACCTGTGGCTGCAACGAACCCAACCAATTCGAAGGGTGGGTCCAGCGATACCTCTGGAACACCTCGGTACCCGCAGAACATTTCCGGGCGACCCTTCGCCTCGGATAGCTTCTGGAACACCCCACTCCCGTCTGACGCACCATTGAGTACCAATTCGGCGGAATACGTGACGTCTTTGGTGACTCAGATTTCCACATATTACGGCCATGCGGCAATAAATACCTCCAAATACACACCACCAGTTTGGACTGTTCCGGCAAACCAGCCGCTCGTGAATGTTGCTGCCTGGAATTGCCAGAACAAGAAGTGGATGGACCCTTCTTTCCAAGCCCAAATATCTGAAATCCCGATTCCGACCTATGCAATACCAAGCCCCGGAACCGACTCGGAGATGGTGGTATGGCAGCCCTCGACTGATACCGAGTGGGATTTGTGGAAAGCGCGTGACCTGGGCGGGCAATGGGAAGCCTGCTGGGGGGGTCGACTGCCGCGGGCGAGTCAGTCTGAGGGAATCTTCCCGAGCCCATTCGGTGCCACTGCCACCGGCTTGGCGTATCGAGGGGGCCTAATCGACCCCTCCGAGCTGATTTCCGGCCAGATCGACCATGCTCTGGCGATCTCTTTGGTCCTGACGAAAAAGAGCGAACTATCCTGGCCCGCCGACCGAACTGACGGGTCGTACGCGGGACCCGGTGCTGTGCCTGAGGGAACCAGGTTCAGGCTAAGCCCAAGCATCGATATAGCGTCATTGAATCTCAATCCGGTCGCCAAGGCCATTGCTCTAGCGGCGCAAAAATATGGATTCGTAGTTCGTGACCACGCAGGGTCGGTTGCGCTTTATGCCGTGAACTCGCTCACATACACACAGCTCGGTCAGGAAAACCCATATCCGAAGATCTTCGGCGGCCTGCAGAATTGGCAGGTACTCGACGGTTTTCCCTGGAAGGACCTTCAAGCTCTTGCCCCAGGATACGGAAAGCCGGGTTAGCAGCTGCCCGCCGGCGATCCCTTTCAGGCGATTTGGAGGCTGTTGCCCGTTTCGTCGTCGAGACTGCCGGATTCAGCGCCCCCTTGCGAGCGAGAATTTGCTCCCGAACACACTTCCGAACGGGCCATTGCGCCTGCGCGAGCGTTTGAGCGGGGCGTGCCTTCGGTTGCGGTAACGGGTGCGGTTGCTGCTAAGGGTGTCGAGGACCTTGAGGTCTTAATCGTCGAGAGTCCCCTGGCGATAACGTGCGTGATGGTGGAAAACAATATGGCGAGGTCGAACAGCACTGACCAGTTCTCGACATAGTAGATGTCCAGTCGTTTGTAGGAGTCGAAAGATGCGCTGTCTCTGGCCTTCAGTTGCCAAAGTCCGCTTACTCCCGGCCAGACGTCGTGCCGCATCAACATGTCTTCTTCGAACTGGGCAACTTCATCCGGCAGTGCGGGCCGCGGGCCGATGAGGCTCATATCGCCTTTGATCACATTCCAAAGTTGCGGGAGCTCGTCGATACTGGTCGCCCTGATGATCTTTCCGACCCGTGTGACTCTTGGGTCGTCGTTCATCTTGAAGAGCGGGCCCTCTCGAAGATTCTTATCCCGAATCTTGTCAAGCTCGGACTCGGCATTTACGACCATTGAGCGCAACTTGTAAATCTTGAAGCGCCTGCCTTGCTTGCCGACTCTCTCCTGGCTGAAGATGACAGGCCCCCCATCCTCCACCTTTATTGCCACGGTGGCGAGAGCCATGATCGGCAATGCGATTATCAGTAACACGGACGACAGGAAAATATCGGCTGATCTCTTGATGGCCAGCTGGAATGATGAGAGCCGCGTCGGCTCGACATAGGTCATCGACTCATATCCGAGAAGCCCGTTGCTCATCCGGTTTTGAGCAATTCCTTTGAGCCCATTGGACATCTGCACATGAATCTGACGCTTGAGGAGGTTACGGATGGTTGAGTTCAGTTCACCCAAGTCGAAGTCGGTGACGGCGATTACGACACCGTTGACCCCAAGGTCGGAGATCAACTCATTGGTGTCCAAATTAATGTTGAACCAGGGAACCTTGAGCGAAGCGTCTCGCGGGCGGACCC
>DAIDIS010000095.1 GCA_027451785.1 Acidimicrobiales bacterium | reverse complement strand
GGAAGAGCATCGGATTCGGTGCGGAAATACGGCGCACCAGCCAGTGGGGCGAGCACGGGATCCTCCGTGAAGTACTACCCGAGGATCTCCTGAAGTTCGGACTTATCCCTGAGTTCGTGGGCCGCCTCCCTGTTATCGGTGCAGTCTCGAACCTTGACAAGGCAGCCCTGGTCCGGATTCTTGTTGAGCCGAAGAACGCGCTCGTGAAGCAATACCGCAAGGTGTTCGAGCTGGACTCTGTCGAGCTCGACATGACGGAAGACGCCTTAGAGGCGGTTGCCGAGCAGGCATTGCTGCGAGGAACGGGTGCTCGAGGGCTTAGGGCAATCCTTGAGGAAGTGTTGCTCGACGTTATGTACGACCTGCCCTCCCGGCAGGATGTGGGCAAGTGCGTGATCGATCGTTCAGTCGTTCTGGATCGGGTGGCTCCAACGCTGCTTCCCAAGGCAGATGCCGACAAAGCTGACAGGCCGAGGCGCGCAGCTTCGTAGTTCGCACAGTTCCCTGAATCTCTGAGGCCTTGTCCCCGGTATTGTCTATAGCGTGTCAGACCGTATAGATAGCGCGCTCTCGTGGCTGGAAGGCCACGTCAACCTCGAAGCGATGACAGCAGGGACGTATCGAGTCCCAACCCTCGACCGCATAACCCACCTTTGCCACCTCCTTGGCGATCCTCAACACACGTTCCCCACGATCCACGTGACGGGAACCAATGGCAAGGGTTCGGTTGCGAGGATGGTAAGTGAGCTCCTCGCGGCAACCGGGCTGAAGGTTGGTACGTACACCAGTCCGGACTTGGAGCGAATAAACGAGCGAATCGCTGTAAACGAGGTATCGATCTCTGACGAGGATTTAGCAGCTGCACTTGAAGCGATTGAAGTCCTTGAGGGCATGTTGGAGGCGAAGCCGAGTCGATTTGAGATACTCACGGCTGCTGCGTTCCGCTATTTCTCTGACTTTCCGGTCGATGTCGGAGTGATTGAAGTCGGCATGGGGGGTAAATGGGACGCCACGAATATCATCTCTGCCGCGGTATCGGTGGTGACCAACATAAGCCTGGATCATACTGAGATTCTCGGGCCGACCACTCTTGATATCTCAAAGGAGAAGTCCGGGATCATCAAGCCTTCCGGCATCGCTGTAATTGGCGAGACCGACCCGGAGTGCGTCGCTATTTTCGAGTCATACGCTTCAGATGTCGGTTCGTCGGTTATCAGAGTCAATAGGGATTTCGAGGCTCCGGTTAACGAGGCGGCTGTAGGCGGGCGCCGTCTGTCTTTGCGGACACCTATGGCCGAGTACGAGGACCTGTTTTTGTCGGTCCACGGTCCACACCAAGGCGATAACGCCTTGGTGGCCCTTTGCGCCGTCGAGTCTTTCTTCGGTAATCCACCATCCCAAGAGCTTGTCGAAGATGCCTTTTCCGCGCTGAAGATTCCGGGAAGACTTGAAGTGGTTTCAAGGGATCCACTGATTCTCATTGATGGAGCACACAACCCAGCCGGAATGGAGGCGCTTGCCGCTGCCCTGAGAGAGGAGTTCTCGACCGAGAATGGCAGGGTTGTCGTCATGGGGGCTCTCAAGGGACGGGATCCCTCGCTCATGCTTGAGGCACTCGACCCGAAGGAGATTCGTTTGGTAATCGCCTGTTCAGCTCCCTCTCCAAGATCCCTTAGTCCTTCGGAGATAGCATCCGCCGCGGCCGCACTTGGAATCGATTCAGTCGAATCGAACTCCATTTCAGACGCTGTTGAGTTGGCAGTAAAGACTGCCTCCGATGGAGAGATGATTGTGGTTACCGGTTCAATGTATGTAGTAGGTGCCGCCAGGACGGAAATTATGATGCGGAGCCGCGCCGCCGGTTGATGCTCCTCCCATAGCGTCTGTTTTCCATAGTCTCTCTTCGGTTGGCGTTAAGAGGCCGGTAGGAAGCAGAGTTAACGGATGGATGAAGTACGTAAGGGCCGCACACTAGTCATATGCAAGCCTGACGCCGTTGAGCGCGGCCTTGTCGGCGAGATCATCTCCCGCTTGGAGAAGCGAGGACTGTCGATCGCAGCTGCACAATTGAGAACCATTGGCCCGGAACTGGCCAAGCGTCACTACGCAGAACACGTCGGCAAGCCCTTTTACCCGGCGCTCGAAGCTTTCATCGGCCGTTCTCCCTCGCTTGTCTTAGTAGTCGAAGGCCCGGAGGACGTCTACAAGATGGTCAGGACGATGATGGGTCCGACGAATCCAGCCGATGCCCCTTCCGGAACGATAAGGGGTGACCTGGCCACGCAGACTACCGAGAACTTGATCCACGGCTCGGATTCAGCGGAGTCTGCTGAGCGTGAAATATCTGTGTTCTTCCCGGAGTTGGGGTAGCGCTGCCGTACTGGTTCAGGGCCGCATCGACAATTGGTATGGGCCTGCCTCGTTTGAGGCGGGAAATCATGGCCGGCGGAGTTATTTGGCCTCGCTTATCCCACTGGCGAGACACCGACAATCGGGCTTTGGAGTGCGAGGCCTGCGGCTGAGCCCTGGAACGAGGCATCGCCTGTGTTGATCAGCAAGCCGTTCTTGTCGACCAGCCAGTAGCCGTTGCCGTCGGATGTGGGATGCATGTCCACGATTGAGTTGGAGAAGCCAGCGGAGACTCCAAAGGCACTCGCGCTCCCGAAAGCAATAACCTGTCCCGAAGCGGTGGTAACCAGATAGCCGGTACCCGAGCTATCGGAGGCAATCGAGACGACCTTGTTGGGGAGAGTTGTGGTGTTAGCAGCTCCGTAAAACAAGGCGTCCCCGTATGCAAAGACACCACCGTCGGCAGACACCAGCCAGTAGCCTTTTCCATCGGGTGTGGAAGACATACCGACCACAGGCGAGTTCAATGCGATGGTGTTAGCAGCTCCGTAAAACAAGGCGTCCCCGTATGCAAAGACACCACCGTCGGCAGACACCAGCCAGTAGCCGCCGGATGATGATGACGGAAGCTGGTTTACAAGAGAGAAGGCCGCGGGGACCGTCACTCCGGCCACATACGCTGTAACTACGTACCCGCCCACGATTCCATTGGCGCTGAACGTCGGGGCTACGGCGATTCCTGACGAGTCCGTCAAAACAGTCACCTGATATGTCGGCTGGGCCCCTCCCGGCGACTGGGATTGGGCGAAGTTACCTGACGCTCCGGTGGACGGCGCCGAGAATACTACTGAGTCGCCTTGGATCTTGTTGCTGTATGCGTCTTCGACGGTAACCGCCAACGGAATAGGGAACTTGGTGTTTACCGGCACCGATTGCGACGCCCCGGCACCCAGAACAATTGTGGTTGCGGGTCCGGCAACGTTCGTGAGGGTGTACGTAGCTGACCCCGAAACTCCGGACGTTGAGGCTACAACACTGAATGCCCCGGCCACTGTATTGGCGAGCACGGTAGGTGTTTCGGCCACTCCGTTGTAGTTGGTTGCCTCTGTTACGGACGAGCCTCCTCCGGTAAAGGTGGCCCCAGCGCCGTTTTGTGTAGCGACGGAAAACGTGACGTTTGCCCCGTGCACCGGGTTACCAAGTGCATCGGTCACGATTGCCTGGAGCTGACTCACGTATGCGGTCCCAACCTCAGCGCTCTGAGGTGTTCCGGCATACGCGCTGACTGTCGAGGAGATGCCTGCATTGGTGGACGTAAGAACAAAAAGGACACCGGCTGTGCTTACGGAAGGGATTGTGGCGTCCACATAGAAGGTGCCCGCTTGGTCGTTCGCGTCGAAGTTGGGTGCAGTGGCCACCCCACTTGAGGTTGCACTGTCGTAGCTGGAGGTAACCGTTACCGTGTTGGTGTTGGTGGCCGTGAAAATTCCACTGGGACCGGTGGTTGGCGCGGTGAATACCACCGCGACCGGGCCGCTTATGCCTCCCAATGTGACCTGCATCCCAGTTGCAAAGGCAGTGTTGATGGTCGCGGTCTGTGGACTTCCGGCGGAAACCGAAATACTGGTGGAGAGGGCGTTCGCTGCGGTTGGTCCCAATCCGGCAAGCGGAAGGGCGGCAATTGTTGGCAATAACACCTTGAGCACCAACCTGGTGGCGGGCCTCGCCGACCTCGCCGTTCGGCGTACAGTTCGGCCCCGGCTCGGCTCACTTGTCCGGAATCTCGCAGCGCTCATCTAGTTCTCCATGCCTCTCTGGTTCTGCGGGTGCAGTTAACGACTGTTTTCGTGCTTCGGAATGCCTTCTGTCGGTTAGGCGCCGGTTGCGCCCGCTCCGGAGTTTGTCCCGGCTCCGGCGCCTCCGCCGAAAATCGCGCCCGAGAAGCGACCCGCTGTGCAACCGTTGGGTCCGGCAGGGCGAATGCTTACCGAAGTTGCTGTTACTGCACCTGTGGAATCAGTAGAGCCGAACGCAGTCATGCAAGAGCCGACCGTAACTGCCGCTGCCGTAGCGCTCTGAGTCTGGAGCCAAGTGGTAGACGACGTGAATGTGAACGAGCCCTCATTCTTGAACCGGCGGGCCGCCGCGGCCGCCGCCGACGTGGTCGAAGTCGTTGAAGGAGGCGTGGGGACCTGGACCGAAATCGTATTTCCGTTTATCGCAGTTACCGTCCCGGCCGAAATTGCAAAGTTTGCAGGAAGGCTTCCAGGCCCTGTGCGTCGCGTTCCTGCTCCCGCTGCACCGCCGGAAGCTGTCGGGCCTCCAGGACCGAGGCCACCCCCTCGGAAGAAGCGTCCGCCTCCTAGGCCAACACCGCCCGCAGCACCTGCACCTTGACCGCCGAATCGGGAACACCCCGATGGGCCGGCCTGGGTAATGGATACGGAACTTGCTGCTACCACACCTGCGCTCGCGAGCGTTCCGGTCGCGGCCACGCAGTCACCAACCGCGAGAGCGGAGGAGCTTACGGTGGTTGTCTGGGTGAATGTGGTGGAGCCGGTTAAATTGACTGTTACCTGACCGGTGGAAGGGTCTTGGACCTCAACGGCGCTTCCGTTCACTGAAGCGACCGTTCCTGTTGCCGCTGGGCGAATCGCCGGGCGGCTGGAGGCGGAGGCGGCCCCGGAGGTCGTGGTAGAGCTCGCAGACTTTGCAGGGCTTGAACTGCACGCTGCGGCGGTAAGGGCGATGGCGGAAATCGCGATTGCAAGGCCCTTGGCGGATGGGTTGCTGGTGGTCATATTCTTAGTTCTCCTGATTGTCTGGTTGATTGGAGGCTCTTCGTAATTCCTTGGAGGCCCGGTAGTTAAGGATCGCCGGATGCATCGTCGGGTCTGGTTGGCGCTTTGCAGATCTACTCGCTCCTCAGGGCGTCGATGGGTGGAAGCTGGGCCGCTCTCGTGGCCGGGTAGACGCCGAATGCGAGGCCTATCAACAACGAGACGCCGATGGCTCCGCCTGCTGCCAGCGGGGAGACGACGATCGGGTTGGAGATGAAATTTGGAAGCACTTTGGCTCCAAGGAGGCCGAGCAGCATTCCCGCAATTCCTCCAGCCAGACCAAGCGAGGAAGCCTCAATCATAAACTGACGCCTGATTAGGGCTGGGGTAGCTCCCAGAGCCTTCCGCAGGCCAATCTCTCTGATTCGCTCCGTCACGGAAACGAGCATGATGTTCATAACCCCGATTCCACCCACAAGAAGAGAGATGGCAGCGATACCGGCAAGCAGAACAGTGAGCGTGGAGCTGACGGAGGTGGCAGTCGCTAGAACGGTTGACTGTGGTGTGATCGTAAAATCGGCGCCGATCGGTGATGTTATACCGTGGAGGTTCAAAAGAT
>DAIDIS010000094.1 GCA_027451785.1 Acidimicrobiales bacterium | reverse complement strand
GTGCAGGGGAAAGGCGTCTGAGTGTCTGCAACCGGCACCGGAGTGTCTGCAATGAAGAAGCAAGAGCGGCCCTGAAGGGCCGCTCCAAAAATGGCGGAGAGGGTGGGATTCGAACCCACGGTGGGTTTCCCCACACACGATTTCCAATCGTGCCGATTCGGCCGCTCTCGCACCCCTCCGCCTGCAAGGCTATCCTGATTTGAAGGTTCTCCGCCTTTCTGCGCGAAGGTTGGGTCCTGCGCAACGGTGTGCCGTGAACCGAGTCAGGGCCGGAAGGCAGCAGCTCTCAGCGGATTTCTTCGTGTGCCGCAGCCAATCTGACCTTCGCGCAGAGAGGCGGGTTGAACTGGGTTTTTTATCTCCGCCGCTCGGCGTTGCCTTCGTTGTTCACGCCTGTCCCGTCGTTTCGTGAAAATTCCTTCGAACCTTTTCTGCGCCCGCGAGTTAATTAACGGCGGAGGGCAATTGTTGAGCCAATGGGAGAATTCCTGATGGCAGGAACAAGAGGTCGAATGGAAACGAGTGACTCAGACATCGAGGCCTGGCTGGATGATTACTACCCGTCGGCCTACAAGACTGCTTTCATGATCCTGGGGAATAGGCAGGATGCCGAAGAGGCGGTCCAAGAGGCTTTTCTTAGAGTTTGGCGCTTCAGGGACTCACTTGGCGGTACACCTTCGATCAAGCCCTGGTTGTATCGGGTGGTCGTGAACTCCTGCCTTTCCAGGGCTAAGTCCGCTGCCAGGCGCAAAGAAGGACTGTTTGCGCCTGATTTCGATGACTTACCCTCTCCCGGATTGGATCCTGGTGAAGCGGCCTACCGGAGCGAATTGGCTTCGGTGATATCGGAGGCGGTCGGCTCTCTTAGCGAGGATCTGAGAACCGCGTTCGTTCTCAAGTACTACTCGGGTCTGAGCGAGAAAGAGATTTCGGTTGCGATCAAGCGAAGGCCCGGCACGGTGAAGTCCCGGCTACACGAAGCCCGCAAGAAGCTCTCATCGCATCAGAAGCTGCAGGGTTTGGCCTCCGAATGGCTTTCGGGAGGCAATGGGGATGGAGAGGTGGTGCGTGGTGACACTTTTGGAAGATGAGCGGCTTTACGCATTGATGGATATGTGGGCGGGCGAAATCGAGGTGCCGCTCGATGGTGCCGCAACAATTTCCCGGGTAGTAGTGGCCCCGGACGAGAGCGCAATGGGAAATGCGCTTGATGGTGGCGCTGTCGAGGGTGCCGGCGTGTCATTGCGCAGGAGACGGACGCAGAGACTCGTTCCAAAGAGCATTGCCGGGAAGCTTGGCTCCGTTGCGGCGGTTCTGATTCTCGTCACCATTGCCGTCTTGGGCTGGGACATGAGTCAAGGTTCGCGGGACTCAAAAGTTACATCCGCCACGGGCAGTGTAGGTCTGGTGCACCCGCCTGCTTCGAGTTTCAGCAACTCCCCGGCTTATGCCTCGAACGGCCCACGAATGGGTCCATTTAGGGGAGGGATCGGGTCTGCGTCGGGCAACACGAACCTCAACAGCAGCTCGGCGAGTACCCCAGCCCCGAGCACGTCGGCGACAGTTCCGGGCGCGGCCGCAGTCAATGGAGAGAAGATCCAAAAGACCGGCTCAGTCCAACTCACAGTCCAGCGTGGCGCCTTCCAGGGCTCGGTGAACGAGATAACCTCCCTTGCCGAGGGTATGGGCGGTTACGTGACCCAGTCCCAAACCCAGCTTGCCGGGGGAACTCCGAACGGGCAGGTAACTATCCAGGTTCCGGTGGCCGACTTCGACATGGCGCTTTCCGATCTAGGCAAGATTGGGAAGGTTGACTCAGAGAATACCCAGGCTGTTGACCAGACTGGCCAGATCAACAACTTGGGAGACCAAATTCAAGCGCTACAGGACAGCCTCGCTCAATACGAGAAGATCCTCTCGCAGGCCACGGGCATAGGCGACGTCCTTTCGGTGCAGAATCAGATCGACTCGATTCAGTCCCAGATCAAGCAGTTGGAAGGCGAGCAGGCATTGCTCAACGTATCGACTGCGTACTCGACCATCACGGTCTCGGTCGGGATACCTGGACCCGATGGTCTTCCCCAGAGCCACGCTCCTGCCCCATCTGCTTGGTCGAAGTCCTGGCATCAAGCAGGGCATGGGTTCGTTTCCGCTGTTCAGTGGGTCTTGGGGATAAGCGGGTCTTTGCTGTTTGTAGCCCTGGTCGTGCTATTGATCCTCGTGGCCTACAGGCCGATCGTGACCCGGGTGAGGCGGAAGATGATCTAGTCCACGAAAGGTAAGCTCGTCTTTGCGATGAGCGACGTCCAGTACCAGTCCCTTTACAGGAGATTCCGTCCCGGCACATTCGGGGAGGTCTTGGGCCAAGAGCACGTTACGACTGCGCTGAAAAACGCAGTCAGCTCCGGAAGGGTTGGCCACGCCTATCTCTTCAGCGGGCCCAGAGGAACGGGGAAGACCTCGACTGCTCGGATTCTCGCCAAGGCGCTCAACTGCGAAAACCTCCATCCGGACGGTGAGCCTTGTGGGGTCTGCGATTCCTGCATTGCGGTCGCCAACGGCAGCTCTTTGGACGTGCATGAGCTGGACGCGGCTTCCAACAACGGCGTGGACGCCATGAGGGATCTTGTTTCCCGGGCCGCACTGTCGACGCCGGGAAGGTGGAAGGTCTACATCATTGACGAGGTCCACATGCTTTCGCCAGGAGCGTCTAACGCTCTTTTGAAGACGCTTGAGGAGCCACCTGCCCACGTAGTCTTCGTTCTCGCAACGACCGACCCGCAGAAGGTTCTCCCTACAATCATTTCCCGGACACAGCACTTCGCCCTCCGGTTGATTGACCAATCTCACCTGGAGAGCTTGGTCGAGAAAGTGAACCAGGACGCCGGATTGGACGTGAGCGCCGAGCAGGTTAGGGCCGCAATCATGTCAGGCCGGGGATCCGCCAGGGATACCCTTTCGGCTCTTGACCGGTTGGCGGTTTTGGGCGAGGTCGTCGACGTTTCGGACCTATCGGACACTGTCGCTGAGCTTGCCGACGCCTTATTTGGGAGCGACTCAAGGGAAGCTCTTGCCAAAGTCGCCGCAATCGCCTCTTCCGGCAGAGACCTAAGAGTGGTTGCGAGCCAACTGATCGCCGAGATCAGGGACCGCTTTCTTGAGTCCATAGCGCCGGAGCGAAAGGCTGCGTCCCAATCTCAGAGTTCGGCTACGGGAGGCGGAAGCGCCCCGGATGGCGATCGTGCCCGAGCAAGCCTTGGTGCGATGGTAAGGGCCATGGAAATACTTGGCCGCTGCCAAGTCGAGATGCGCGACAGCGTGGACCCGAGGGTGGATTTCGAAGTCGCGGTATTGAAAATAACCGCACCTGAGGAGTCGATGGGAAAGTCGGCTGGGCCATCTCCAGAGCTCGTTCAGCGTGTAGCGAAGCTCGAAAAGACCATCGAGGATCTTTCGCAGCAACTTCAAGCCCTGAGTACGAGAGCGGCAGGCTCTCCGCCTTCTATCCCAATCTCAATTCCGGCTGCCGGGCGCGGGAGGCCGTCCCCGGATATCCATTCGCTATACGGAGACGGACGTGTACAACAAAAAGGTTCCGGGCAAAGCGCCATACGTCCCTCTGGACAAGGTGAAGTCGAAGGGCGGGTAGGTGGTCCTGTAGGGGACGAGCCGGGAAGCGGACCCGCTGGAGGAGTACGGACAAGCGGACCCGCGTTAGGCGTGCCGGGTCAGAGCGCCGACGTTGCCGGGAATGTTGGTGGCCCTGAAGGTACAGCCGTTCATGGGAAACTACCCGACCGGGACGAGATGACTTTGGCTTGGGGGGAAAGCATCCTGGCAAGCCTCCAAACCAAGCATCGCTCCAGATTCAAAGCGGGCCGATTTGTTGCAATGGAAGGACCCGTGGCAACGTTCGCATTGCCTAACGAAGTTCATAGATCCTTCTGTGAGGAACTTGCCGGTGAAGTTCAGGCAGCAATTTCAAGGCACTTCGGCGCCAAGATCACCCTCAAGCTCGTTGTAGATCAAGACCCAAGCTCGAAAGAGCTCACCTCGGATGGCCCGAGCCTCTTGTCGAAGGCTCCAGACTCGCTAAGTGGCGAGGGATTCAGCCGGAAACCTGCGCCAAATGCCGACGAGGCGACCGGTCTGGCCGTCGGCCCCGATTCCGGATCCGGCGCGGAGTCAATATCGGCTTCCGATCCGAGAGTCCTAAGGGCTACCCCCATTTCGGACTCGGTTACCGAAATTGAGGCAGACGAGTTGATTTCGGAGGGCGACCAACTGGAAAAGGCCACCAATCTCGTAATGAAGGTTTTCCCTGGTGCGAGTGAGGTTGACGAGAGTGTTGAGGGGGGCAGGTGAGCCTTTTTGCTGGTCCGGTCCAAGACTTGATTGACGAACTTGGGCGCCTACCTGGAGTCGGTCCGAAGTCGGCCCAACGGATTACATTCCACTTATTGAAGTCGCCGAAGGAAGAGTGCCTCAGGCTTGCGGGCGTCTTAGTTGAACTTACCGAGAAGGTTGTCATCTGCTCGACCTGCTTCAATGTCTCCGACTCGGAGTCCTGCCATATCTGCTCAGACGCTTCCCGGGATCCCCATATGATCTGCGTGGTCGAAGAGCCGAGGGACGTTGTGGCGATTGAAAGGACCGGAGAGTTCAAAGGTCGCTACCACGTTCTGCAGGGTGTAATCAGTCCAATTGACGGGATAGGCCCGGACCAGGTCCGTATTCGGGAGCTGATTGAGCGAGTGAAGGAATATGGCGTCACCGAGACCATCGTCGCCACCAACCCCAACCTCGAAGGCGAGACAACGGCAATGTATATCTCCCGGGTGTTAGCTCCTCTTGGAGTTCGGGTAACACGGATTGCCAGTGGGCTGCCCGTAGGGGGCGACCTCGACTATGCCGACGAGATAACTCTTGGCCGTGCATTACAAGGGCGCCGCCAGCTTGACGCATAGCGACGCCCTTGAGTTCTCAATGAGATGGCCAATGGCTTGATCGGGCAGGCCCCACACCTTGGGACCCTACTTTGGGCCGGTTGACCCAGTAGGTGAGACCCGCAGGTTGGTGCCGGTAGATTGCGATTGCCTCGCCTGTTAGCCGACCTGAACGGCTAGGCCGTCACCCTGGCCGCCTCCACCGCAAAGTGAGGCGACGCCGAGACCGCCGCCTCTGCGGCGCAACTCCAGGAGCAATGTGAGTGCTAGGCGAGCTCCGGACATTCCGACCGGGTGGCCAAGAGCAATCGCTCCACCATTTACGTTGCAGATTTCGTCGGAGATTCCCAACTCGTCCATCGAAGCAGCCGAGACGGCTGCAAATGCCTCGTTGATTTCAAAGAGCTTCACATCCCCCACCGACTTGCCGGCTTGCTTGAGCGCAGCCAGTGCAGCTTTGGATGGCTGGGTCAACAACGATGCGTCGGGCCCGGCAACCTGCCCGTAGCCGACGAACTCGCCCAACGGGGTGACACCGAGCTTCTGGGCGGCAGACTTGGAGGCAACGATTACGGCAGCACCACCGTCGGAAATCTGGCTGGCATTGCCCGCCGTTACGGTTCCATCCTTGGCGAAGGCTGGACGAAGCGATGCCAACGACTCGGTGGTTGTACCGGGCCTAACTCCTTCGTCGGTCTCGAAGATGATCGGGTCGCCCTTGCGCTGAGGAACCGACACCGACACGATCTCTTCAGCGAAGCGTCCTTCTTTGATGGCGGCTGCTGCCCTCTCGTGGGACGCTGCGGAGATCTGGTCTTGGCGCTCGCGGGATATCCCTGCCTGGGAACTGTACTTTTCCGTTGCGTCGCCCATGCCGCACTGGTCGAACTGGCAGTAGAGGGCGTCGTACATCATCGAGTCGATCACCTTTCCGTCGCCAAGGCGCATACCTGCCCTAGCTCCCGGCAGGAGGTAAGGGGCGTTAGTCATGGACTCCATCCCGCCGGCGACCACGATCTCAGCTTGTCCGGATGCGATCAGCTGGTCGGCAAGGAATATCGCGTTCAGGCCCGAGAGACACACCTTGTTGATGGTCGTCGATGGGATGCTCATAGGGATACCGGCCTTGACGGCTGCCTGTCGAGCAGTGATCTGGCCTGCTCCTGCTTGGATGACCTGGCCCATGAAAACGTAATCGACTTGATCCGGTGAGACGTTTGCCCGCTCGAGAGCGGCCTTGATGGCGAGGCCACCGAGCTCGGCGCCACTGAAGCCCGCCAGGGCTCCAGACATTTTGCCGATAGGGGTGCGAGCCCCTGCGAGAATTACCGATCCAGGCATATGAAGTCCCTCCCTGAGACGTTGTGCAATCAAGTGTAGAAGGCCGAAGACGCTACTCGTCAAAGCCGGCAGCGAAATGTAACAGCATTGATGGGAAATACATTCCTAACAGGTAGAACGCGTTTCCAAGCTTGCCCACAGAGAAAATAGGAATATTTGCCCTTAGGTACTTCTATTTATCACGGAAAGTAGTAGTATGACTACCAGGATCACCCCATCTTTGGGTGTTCGCATGAGGAATACTCGTAGCAAGGTGGTTGAGTAAAAAGCCGGTCCCGCTCAAAGTGGGTTCCTGGCATGAAGTTTCTCATTGTTGTAAAGGAATGCGACAAGAGGAATCATTATGGACGCAAGCAGCATGTCAAACCTGGCCAATTTGTCGGAGTCGCCGCAGCAGTTTCAAGCCGATGCTTTGCTGCAGCCGTCGATCCAGCAGATCGCCGCAAGCCAGCAACAGCAAGCGCAGATTGCCCTGGACGTCGCCGAACAGCGAACTTCGATGACTCAGTCGTCACTGAGCAGGGTTGTTGCGAACGTGGTGTTCATCAGCGCAGACGCACAGCTGGACACCTATATCTAAATTGCTCTGACTCTTACCGGGGTCGACCTGGTGAGTTTGGACTTGGCCCGTGCCGACTTTTGGAGTGGGCGGCAGGCGCCAAGCCTTTTCAACGCGCCGCTGGCCATCTCCTAATTAATTGGCCACTCCGGCTGCTTCGTTCCTGGTAGTGAAAATCCACCCTGCGCGTTTTCGCCAGGGTCACTGGGTGCGAACTAGATTTGGGCCGTGCAAGAGTTCCTTCCAGCCATCGAAGCCAATGCCCCTGCGGAAGAGTTCCAGTCCATTCCCGTACCGGAGTCTTATCGCGCAGCCGTAGTCAGGGCCGAAGACGTCGGAGTATTCGAAGGGATGCCCTCTTCGGACAAAGACCCTCGAAAGACGATTCACATCCAAGACGTGGCGACACCCGAGTTGGCGCCGGACGAGGCGTATATCGCAGTCATGGCCTCGGCGATCAACTTCAACACGGTTTGGACATCGATCTTCGAGCCTCTATCCACCTTCGAGTTCTTGAAGCGCCTGGGCCGTGAGTCCAAATGGGGGGCAAGGCATGACCTTCCCTATCACGTGGTCGGTTCCGACGCATCCGGCGTAGTCATTCGGGTCGGTTCGGCGGTTAGGAACTGGAAGCCCGGAGACAGAGTGGTAATCCACTGTAACTACGTTGACGACCAGGACCATTCCGCCCACAACGACTCGATGCTGGCGGCAAACCAGAGGATCTGGGGCTTTGAGTCAAACTTCGGAGGCATGGCGGATCTTGCCCTGGTGAAGGCCAACCAGATTATGCCCAAGCCGGAGCATTTGAGTTGGGAAGAGGCGGCTTGTAATGCTTTGTGCAACTCCACCTCCTACAGGATGTTGGTGTCGAAGAACGGTGCCGACATGAAGCAGGGTGACAACGTCTTCATCTGGGGTGCAACCGGCGGAATCGGCGGTTACGCGGTCCAGTACGTCTTGAACGGTGGGGGCACGCCGATTGGTGTGGTTTCGTCGCCGGAAAAGGGCAAGTTGCTGGAAGCCCTGGGTTGTGAGGCGATCATCGATCGCAAGACCGCCAACTACAGGTTCTGGAATGACGAAGGTCACCAAGACGAGTCCGAATGGCGCAGGCTTGGCAAGGACATTCGAGCACTCGTTGGAGAGGATCCCGACATCGTTTTCGAGCACCCAGGTCGCCAGACAATGGGCGCTTCGGTGTTCGTGGCCAAGCGTGGCGGAACGATTGTGACCTGTGCCGCAACATCCGGCTACATGATCGAGTACGACAACCGTCACCTTTGGATGAAGCTGAAGTCGATCAAGTCGAGTCACTTTGCCAACTACCAGGAAGCCTGGGAGGCCAACCGCCTAATCGCAAAAGGTGCCATCCAGCCGACTCTTTCGGCCGTCTACCCGTTGGAAGGTTCTGGAGAGGCGGCATATCAGGTGCACAAGAATTTCCACGAGGGCAAGATCGGTGTTCTTTGCCTGGCAGGCAAAGAAGGACAGGGGATTGCCGATCCCGAGTTCCGGGACAAAGTCGGCGAAGACAGGATTACGGTCTTCCGTAGGCTGGGTGCTTGACCACAAGCAAGGGAGAAGCAAGAGTGAAGCTCACTGAGATAGATCACGTGGCAATTGCAGTGGCGGACCTGGATGCAGCCGTCTCATATTACGAAGAGGCCTTCGGCGCGACGGTCAACCATCGCGAGACCATCGAAAAGGACGGGGTGGAGGAAGCGCTCCTGAAGGTGGCTGATTCGTATGTCCAGCTCCTGACACCGATAAGGGATGACTCGCCGGTTGCTAAATATATCCAGGCAAAGGGCGAGGGGATTCACCACGTCGGCTACAGGGTAGATAACTGCCAGGAGGCCATTGACCAGGTACGGGCTGCAGGAGGCAGGCTGATTGATGAAGTCCCAAGGCCTGGGTCTAGGGGTACGACAATTGCATTTGTGCATCCTAAGGGAGCTTTTGGAACGCTTATAGAGCTAGTCCAGGAGTGATATAAGTACCTGTTCTAATAAGGAATTTGGTGCAAAATAGCAGGTAGAAGTCTTAAGCGGCCGCAATGAGCGGCCGCTTAAATCGTTAAATGATTGTGAAGCTAAGAACAGTAAATGATTTGCAACGATAAAGTAGTACATTTGCAGTGGTTTTACTTCCGGGTTAAAGGCATTATGGTTAAATGCTAGAAGTGTCTGTTTACCCGGCGGACGGCTATGTCGTTTGCAGGCCCGTCGGCGACCTCGATTCGTTCACTGTGGGTCCCTTCCGCGAGGCGCTCGCGGATGTAGATCCATCGTCGAATCTTCTAGTCGACCTTTCTGCGGTCCCGTTCCTCGACTCGACCGGCCTGGGTGCCCTAATCGGTTCCGTGCACAGGATGAGGGAGGGAGGCGGCCGAATGGCCGTTTGTGCCTCCAAGGCAAGCGTGGCCCGGCTTCTGAGGATGACCGGATTTGATCGCCTTGTGGCAATGCGCAGGACCTTCGAAGACGCTGTCGAAGCGTTGCTGGAAAGCGACCGCATCTCCAGCGTGCCTGAAGAGGAAGAGGCAGGAGGTCTCTTCGAGGCCACCGACACCGACGATACCGACGGAGACAGGCAGCCGGCGACTGCGTAAAAATAGTGCGCGTAGGCAAATGGTGATGCCGCCGTCCGAGTTTCGTACTTTGTGGGGCCATGTCGGTCGGCCGTCGATCGATCCTGTAGTTTTCTGACGTTAAGTTTTGGCCAGCGGGATTTTGAGCGCGAATCGGGAGCCCCCACCTTCTCTAGGCTCGACCCAGACGTCGCCCCCATGGAGCCTGATGTGCTCCTTCACAAGGGAAAGGCCTAACCCGACGCCGTCGTTGGTGCTTCGCTTTCTCGCTAGTTTCCCCCTGGAGAAGCGCTCGAAAATGGCTTCCCTTTCGTCCGGCGCTACGCCGGGACCGTTGTCGTCTACGTAAACGACCAGGTCGGAACCGGCCTTCGTGGCTGTTACCCCCACCACTCCGCCTCCGTGCGACTTAGCGTTCTCCACCAAGTTTGCGATGACTCGCTCGATCCGTCTCTTGTCCGCCATGAGCTGAGCGCCCGCAAGGCTCTCCGAAACATTAACGAGCGACGAATCCACCCCCGACGTTCGAAGGCACTGGAGAACCAAGGCAGAAGCCTCCACCTCCTCCAGCGATACTCTCTGAGTCCCGTCGTCAGTCCTGGAAATTTCGAGTAGGTCCTGCACGAGTCTCTCGAATCTCCTGACTTCGAGGCCGAGTAGATCGAGCGCCTGGCCCGCACGATCGTCAAGATCCGCTCGCCGCCTTTCCATAACCTGAAGAGCGGTTTCGATGGTGGTTAATGGGGACCTGAGCTCGTGACTTACATCCGAAGCGAACCTGGCGTCGCGCCGGATTCTGGACTCAAGGGCTTCAACCATCAAGTTAAAGGAAGAGACCAAGTCGATGAGGGAGTTGTCGTTTGCGACCAGCCGGGTGTCCCAGTTCCCGTTGGCTATAGCCACGGCGGCTTTGGCAGTCTCGGTCAATGGGGCTAGAAGCCTTGACGTCGCCCAGCGGCCTACCAGCGCACCTGCAATCGTCGTAAGTGCAGAAGCGGCCAGGAGCGACACCAGGAGGATATCGAGGTTGTGGGCGACATCGGCCAGGCTTATCAGCTCAAAGTATGAGGCGTTTACCGAAGGGAGTGGGACCCCAACGCCAAGCTCGGGATGGCCGTTGAAATTGAATCTTTGGAAGGCGGCGGTTCCGTTCAAGACCGCCTCCCTTAGGCCAGTAGGGATGGTCGCCTCAGAGGCGAGAGAGGTCGAATACCACCTTCCGCCTACATAAAGAAGGGGAAGCGTACCGCTCGGGTTGTCCAATCCATTCAAAAAGGCAGCCATGTCGGCGGGAAGGGGTGGGGAAAGTTCGCTTCTCACGAGGTTCGCCGCAGCGAAAGTCTGGCGCCGTGCGGCGTCTTGGGTGGACCTAATCGACTGGTTCTTCACCAATTCATAGGTGACGAAGGAAAGGACCACCGACAAACCGAACGCACCCAGGGCGAAACCCGCCATGATACGGGTGCGCATTCCCGGGACCCGTATCCAGGTCCGCTCCCGATCGTTCGACATCGTGCCTTTGATATCCCTCAGGCTGCCAGTTTGTAGCCGAGTCCCCTGACTGTGACCACGAACGTCGGGTTGGCGGGGTCGCCCTCTATCTTGGTTCGGAGTCTTCGCATGTGAACGTCAACTAGCCTGCCGTCGCCAAAATAGTCATATCCCCATACCCTCTCAAGGAGCTGCTCTCGGCTGAGCACCTTGCCGGGGGTTGCCGCAAGCTCGCACAGGAGCCTGAATTCGGTCCTGGTCAGGTGAACCAAGCTTCCACCGACCTTCACCTCACCCGCGTCCGGCTGTATTTCGATTGGCCCGACCGAGATGGTCGAGTTGGTATCCTCGGTTGCTCGTGTGCGGCGCAGGAGGGCACGAATTCTGGCGGTCAGCTCCTTCGGGACAAATGGCTTGGTTACGTAGTCGTCGGCACCCGCCTCCAAGCCGGCGACGACGTCGTGGGAGTCCGATCTCGCCGTGACCATGATGATCGGCACGCCGGAAGAGCGCCGGATAGTACGGCAACACTCGAATCCGTCCATCTCCGGCAACATGAGGTCGATCAAAACGACGTCGACAGGGTTGTCTGAGAAAATATCCAGGCCTTCTTCCGCGCTGGGTGACTCCAAGACGTCGTAACCCTCGTCCTCAAGCGCAAGGCGCATCGACGCCCTGATTCGCTCGTCGTCCTCGATAAGAAGAATTCGGTTGGCCATGCCAGTACCTAAGGTACTCCACCGGTGGGCACTTGGTTGACTCTGCGAAGTGGGTGCTAGCCCTGGCTGGGTGCGGCTGAGAGAAGGGATTGGTAATCGGACCTCACAACCGGCCCGTCGATGAGAGCGCCATTGGAGGCTGGAACTTCGACGGGGCTTCCGGCTAAGTCGAACACCACCTGAGTGACCCCCGGAATTTCAGTGGCCGTAAAGACAAGCTGGCCCAGAGCAAGAATCTGGTTCTGGCCCGTGGCGCTTGCAAAGGACTGGCTCAGGTCCACGGTTGCGATATCACCGCTTACCTTCGCAGAGTTGATTGTCGTCCCAACCGGGATGGCAGTGGAGGTTCCTGCCTGTGACTCAGTGGCGTTCGGACCGGATACCAGGTTGTTCAGGGCTTCTGACAATGTGACCGGAGCATTCATCAAGCGACTGGAGGGGGTCAAGTGGTTTCCGTTCACCCAGAACAGGGACGCGATTGCCTTGGTCGGCTTCGGCACCTCGGTGGTTGTAGTGGATGCCTGACGTTGCTCTAGGCCGAATGGAACCCCGGAAGAGGGGATTGTGGTGGGGGTTTTGCTGTAGGAGATCCCGCAACTGCTGACTGAAATTGCCACTATGAGTGAGGCCGCTACCCAGGGCGTCCGCCCGCGTTGGCGGCTCAAGGTCTCAAAAAGTCTCC
>DAIDIS010000093.1 GCA_027451785.1 Acidimicrobiales bacterium | reverse complement strand
GTCCCGAGCCAACCTCAAAATCCTGCTCATCGAAAGCTTGGCGATGTTACCCATGCCCGGAATCTCCTGGCCACGGGTCCGCAATGCCTTCTGCCTAAGGGTTATATATCTGGCAATTTCGTTGTAGCTGTACAGGCGCATGAGATCCTGGCGGTAGGTGGCGTCTTCGTTCTTGCCCGTCTCCTTCGCCAGCTTCATCATCGTCCTCGGCAACGAGCCGATCAGCGAAATTGCTCCTCCGCCTTCGCGTTCGCCATTCTTGCCGACGAACTCCGAGCACTTGCGCTTGAGGTGACCGGACACCGTTCCCGGCTGCGCAGCGCTGGCGCTGGCGGATCCTCCTCCAGCCCCCAACCCCGCTCGCTCGAATGCAAGCGTGGTGTTTGCAACCGCCCAGCCCTTCCCTAAGCCGCCGATCACGGCGTCATTGCTCACCCTGGCTTCGGTAATGAACACTTCGTTGAACATCGCCCTGCCAGTCATTTCCCTGAGGGGACGCACCTCGATTCCCGGCTGGTGCATGTCTATGGCGAAGTATGAGATTCCCTGGTGCTTGGGTACATCGGGGTCTGTCCTTGCCAACAACATCCCCAAGTCGGCAAACTGCCCCATCGAAGTCCAAACCTTCTGGCCGGTGATTATCCATTCGTCGCCGTCTCGAATTGCCTTGGTCTGGATGCCCGCCAGGTCCGAGCCCGCCCCCGGCTCGGAAAATAGCTGGCACCAGGCTTTCTGACCGGTCACGATATCCCGGAGGTAAAGCTCGCGTTGCTCGTCCGTTCCATGAAATGCAATCGTCGGGCCTGCAAGCAAAAGACCTAGTCCTCCCGGAGCCCCGAGCGCTCCGAATTCCGCAATAGCTCGTTGCACCTGGACGGTCTCCGATGGTGCAATACCCTGCCCGTACCATTCCTTGGGCCAACTCGGAGCCGACCAACCGGCCGTGCCCAGTTTCTCCCACCATTCCTCTACCGTGAGGTCCGGGTCCCAGTTGTCAGACAACCAGCCCTTGACTTCGGCCACTACATCCAGTTCGGTTTGTTCACTCATGACCCAGCGACCTCTCAGTTACCTAGCCCAAAAATTAAATACTAGGTTTACACCGTGCTAGCTGTCTTCGCCGAATCGTTCAATAAGGACAACCCCCTGGCAGGCCTAAAAATTGGGGACCGGCCGGAACCGGTTGATCAGCCGGGTTGGACCACAGTCACCGTAAAATCCGTCTCGCTGAACCACCACGATCTTTGGACATTGCGCGGTGTTGGCATCACCGAAGAGAGGTTACCGATGACCCTCGGCTGCGACGCAGCCGGAGTTACCCCGGAAGGCCGGGAGGTAATCGTTCACGGAGTTATAAGCGCCAATCGAGGTGGGGACGACACATTGGACCCCAAAAGATCGCTTCTTTCCGAGATTCACCAGGGCTCGATGGCGCAGAGGGTTGCAGTTCCGTCCTCCAATTTGATCGACAAACCCGCCAACCTGTCGTTCGACGAGGCATCCTGTTTGCCGACCGCATGGCTAACCGCATACCGGATGCTTTTCAACGACTCGGGATTGAGGCCGGGCGACACTGTGTTGATCCAGGGCATTGGGGGCGGGGTCGCTACCGCCGCAACTATTCTGGCTCGCCATGCAGGGATGAGGGTTTGGGCGACCACCCGAGATATCTCCAGGGCCGAGTTGGCGACGGCCCTCGGAGCTCACCAGGTATTCGAGGCAAACTCGCGCCTTCCCGAGAAGGTCGATGCAGTGATCGAGACCGTTGGAAAGGCCACCTGGAGCCACTCCCTCCGATCCCTAAGGCCCGGTGGGACCGTCGTCGTCTCCGGGGCAACTTCAGGCGCGGACCCCTCTGCAGAGCTCAACAGAGTCTTCTTTCTGCAACTGAGGGTCATCGGCTCGACAATGGGATCGTTCCAGGAGCTCAAAAAGCTGGTCGCCATGGTTTCACAGCAGGGAGTCAAGATTCCCATTGACTCCACCTTTCCCATATCCGAGGCAAATGAGGCACTCGCCAAGCTCGAATCCGGAGACGTATTCGGAAAGATAGTCATCAACCCCTAAGGATGGTCATACGGCAGGCAGATTCCACGGCACCGGACCGGACTTTTTCCAGCAAGCGCAAACAATACCTTTATGCGCCTGCTGCCGAAACCGCCTCCAGTATTACGGGCGCAAGGTCCTGCCTGCACACGAGAAGGTCCGGCATGTAGGGATCAGCGTTGTTGTATGAGATTTCGCGTCCGTCCAACCTACTTGCCCAGTAACCCCATCCAAGAGCAACCGCTACCGGAGCCGCAGAGTCCCACTCGTACTGACCGCCGTCGTGGGCATACGCGTCACAGTCACCAAGAAGGACCTTGGCGGATTTTGCTCCGGCAGATCCCCAAGGAACCAGTTCCGCCCCAAGAATTTCGGCTACCTTCAGAACCTTGGGATCGGGCCTGGACCGGCTCACGGCCATTCGCAGCCGTCGGTCCCCATTTTGCGAGGCCACGCCAGGCACACCGGAATTCGGCTCGGTAGCAACTTGATAGCCGGTGGTCTGGCGTTTAGGACCTGATGCGGAATCGGCGCCACTTCGGTCGCCCTCAGCCATTATCGGCAACGCTCCTAGATGGTCGCTTCGCAGTAATATCCCTTGAGCAGGCAAGGCGACAACTCCGAAAACGGGTGCGCCACCTACCGACAGGGCAATGTGGACCGCCCAATCGGATCTTCCGGGCTCGGCAAACTCACGAGTTCCATCCAGGGGATCGACTATCCAGACTCGATCGCTTTGAGTCCTGTGTGTTCCAACATCGTCGCCAACCTTCGTCTCTTCGGAAAGAATCGGGTCATCCGGAAACTCCTCGCGAATCCTCGTAACGATCAGCTCGTGCGCTTTGCGGTCGCCACGGTCCTTCAATTCCTGACCGGGATCCGATCCGAGATCGGATCCCGGTAAGCAATACCGATGCATCGGCCGCTATCCGGACTATGGCATCTGCTTTTGAGTCCTCGAGTGTGCGAAAATTTTGCAAGGTCATGTAGTTTATATATGAAACCCGACTGCGCCGGTCAGGATTTCTTGGACCTCCCACGAACTATGAACCAAAACAATTACGAACTGACCTACCTTGAGACGATCGAGTCCGAATCGATCCACATCTTCCGTGAGGTCGTTGCCGAATTCGAAAGGCCGGTACTTCTCTTCTCCGGGGGCAAGGACTCCATCGTCATGCTCCACTTGGCCAGGAAGGCATTCCACCCGGCCAAGCTGCCCTTTCCTGTGATGCACATCGATACCGGCCACAACTTCGACGAGGTCCTCGAGTTCAGGGACAGGAGAGCTGAAGAAATCGGGGCGAAATTGATTGTTGCCTCCGTCCAGGACTCGATTGATGCCGGGAGAGTTCACGAAACTCCCGACGGTATGCGCAACCGGCTTCAAACAACCACTCTCCTGGACGCCATCACGGACAACCAGTTCGACGCTGTTTTCGGAGGCGCCAGGAGGGACGAGGAAAAGGCCAGAGCCAAAGAACGCGTTTACTCCTTCAGGGACGAGTTCGGCCAATGGGATCCCAAGAACCAAAGGCCCGAGCTGTGGAGCCTCTACAACGGCAAACACCACAAAGGCGAGCACATAAGGGTGTTTCCACTTTCCAACTGGACTGAGCTTGACGTTTGGCAGTACATCCTCCAAGAGGAGATTGAGGTACCTTCCATCTACTTTTCCCACCGGCGAGAAGTCTTTCGCCGTGACGGGATGCTGCTAGCTGTGAACGATCTGCTGACCCTTTCCGACGGGGAGACGCCTTTCGAAGCAACGGTAAGGTACCGCACCGTAGGTGACATCACGTGCACTGGTGCCGTTGAATCGACTGCTCATTCGCTGGAGGACATCGTCGCTGAAGTCGCCGCGACCAGACTCACCGAGCGAGGGGCAACGCGCGCTGATGACCGGATTTCGGAAGCCGCAATGGAGGACAGGAAACGCGAGGGATATTTCTAAGTGACGGAACTGCTTAGATTCGCAACTGCCGGGTCAGTTGACGATGGCAAATCTACGTTGATCGGGCGGTTGCTCTACGACTCGAAAGCCATCTTCGAAGATCAGCTCGAAGCCGTCGAGCGGACCAGCATGCAACGAGGCGACGAGTACACCAACCTGGCCTTGCTGACCGACGGCCTCCGAGCCGAACGTGAGCAGGGAATCACCATTGACGTCGCCTACCGTTATTTCGCTACCCCCAAGCGAAAGTTCATCATCGCCGACACCCCCGGCCACATCCAATACACCCGGAACATGGTCACTGGAGCCTCTACGGCCGACCTGGTACTCGTGCTTATCGATGCTCGGAACGGAATTGTCGAGCAATCCAGGCGCCACTCCTTTATCGCATCGCTCCTTCGAGTCCCGCACTTGGCGATCTGCATCAACAAGATGGACCTTGTGGAATACGACCAAGACGTGTTCGAGAGGATCAAGGACGAGTTCAAGTCCTTTGCAGCGCGACTCGACATCACGGACATGACCTTCATCCCGATTTCAGCACTTCATGGCGACAACGTTGTGCAACGGTCTGCAAACATGAGTTGGTACGAGGGTTCGTCGCTTCTTCACCACTTGGAAGAGGTTCACATCTCCTCCGACCGGAACCTTATCGACGTTCGGTTTCCGGTGCAGACGGTGATCAGGCCGATGTCCTCTTCGGATCCCGACTACCGAGGTTACGCAGGGCAAGTAGCAGGTGGCGTGATGAAGCCGGGCGACGAGGTGATGGTCCTTCCTTCTGGGCTCACAAGCACGATTCAGTCGATCGACACCTATAACGGCACTATCCCCGAGGCCTACCCTCCGATGTCGGTTACGGTCAGGTTGACCGACGACCTCGATATATCGAGAGGAGACATGATCTGCAGGGTTGGAAACCACCCCAAAGCTGGTCAGGACATCGAAGCAATGGTCTGCTGGATGACTTCGTCTCCGCTCAGCCCTGGAATGAAGCTGTCGATCAAGCACACCACCAGGTCGGCAAGAGCCCTTGTTAAAGACATTCACTACAGGCTGAACGTCAACACGCTCCACAGGGATGAAGGGGCTCATCAGTTGGGCCTGAACGAGACTGGACC
>DAIDIS010000092.1 GCA_027451785.1 Acidimicrobiales bacterium | reverse complement strand
GGACTGCATCACCACACTATTGAGGCTCACTGCGTTTGGCAGGGTATGTCTGTCCACCATCTCCAACACGAATGCCTGACGAGTGGGCACGTCGATCATGTTGACGCAGCCCAGGAGAAACGCGAGCGCAAAAACTTCCCATAATTTGATGACACCGCCGAAAGTAAGGATGGCAAGGACGCCTGCCAGCAGACCTGCCGAAAGTTGCGTACCCATCAGTATCTTCCGCTTGTCGAGACGGTCCGCAATAACCCCACCCCACGGTCCGGCAACCAGCATTGGCACGAATTGCGCGGCGGTAACGGAACCGAGCAATACCGATGAATCACTCATTCCCTTTGTCAGCTTGAGCACCAGCCAGGCCTGGGCAACATTTTGCATCCAGGTGCCGCTTACCGACACAACTTGGCCAACGAAATAAAGCCTGTAGTTTCGGATCTTGAGGGCGGTGAATGTCGAACGAATCCCTCCTCTGAGGCGAACTCTCAGGTCGGGTTTCGTCTGCGGCTCCAGTTCGGACTGCGGCTTGTTTCGTCTGCTTCGTATTGCTTTGCTCGCGTTCTTAGTTGCCGACACCAACGCCATTGGAATCCTTCGGGCCGACTCACCCGAACAAGAGAATCCCGGCCTCTCGTTACTGTCATAAGATTTGTTGAACCTTGAGGTTACCTCTTGTTCCATCATGGTCCAAGGCACAGCCGGAGTCGGCAATCCGCCTTGATCTTGGGATCCGATGGCAGGTTGCCGATAGATACAGCAGTAGAATGAAGGAGGCCGGGTGGTCGCACCTCAGGTAGACACCGAGCTGGGAAGAATCATTGGGATCGAGCGTGACGGCGTGTCCCTGTTCAAAGGCATCCCTTACGCAAAGGGACCGGAAGGAGACTCGCGTTTCCGGCCACCATTACCGCACGACGGCTTCTCCGGATCCTTCGATGCGACCAAGTATGGCCCAATGGCGCGACAGAACGTTTGGGCGCTGGAAAAGATGATCGGCGCCGACAACTTCCCGCAGTCAGAGGACTGCCTTACGCTCAACATATGGACACCTTCCACCGAAGGCTCATTGCCCGTCATGTTCTGGATACACGGTGGGGCATTCCTTACCGGCTCAGGAGCAGTGCCCTGGTACAACGGCGAACGACTCGCGAAGCTCCGTGATGTAGTAGTTGTAACGATAAATTATCGGCTGGGCGTCTTCGGGTTCGGCTATTTGGGAGAGATCGGCGGGGAGGAGTTCGCCTCTTCCGGAATCTGCGGGCTGTTAGACCAGGTTGCCGCCTTGGAATGGGTTAGAAAGCACATCGCCGCCTTTGGTGGAGATCCCCAGCAGGTAACCGTCTTCGGCGAGTCCGCCGGGGCCATGAGCATTGGCGCTCTTTTGGGTCTTCCTCAAGCCAAAGGACTATTCAAGAGAGCCATCCTTCAATCGGGAGCGTGCGCGAATCTGTCCTTTCGCGACGTAGCGTCCGAAACGACCGAGAAGCTCATAGACGCACTCGGGTACCGGCCGGACCAAATCGAGAGGCTTCTGGAGGCACCTGCCGAGGACCTGCTGCGTGCGCAGGAGGAGATAGATGAAATCGACGGTACTAGGCTTACTTTCCAGCCCGTGGTCGACCGCGTCAATTTCACCGATCACCCCTTCTGCTCTGTTCAAGAAGGATCTTCTGCCAGAGTCGATCTCATCGTCGGCACCAATCTTGAGGAGATGAAGCTATTCGGGCTGGCGGACCCTGAGCTTATGTCCATAGACGAGGCGCGGATGCTGGCGATGGCACGAAAGTTCGTTGGGGAAAGAGGACCTGAGATCGTTGCCGAGTACCGGCGTATGTTAGGCAGCGTGTCATTGGCGGAAGTGTGGCAAGCGATTATCACCGACTACGTCTTCCGGATTCCAGCCATACGTCTGGCCGAGGCTCAGGCCGAGCACGCCAACGTCTACTCCTACCTATTCTCTTGGAAGTCGCCCGCATTTGGCGGGCTGTTGGGGTCTTGTCACGTAATGGAAATCCCGTTCGCATTCGACAACATCGCCCGCGCAGGTGCAGAAATGTTTCTCGGTTCCGGAGACGACAGACAGCCCCTCGCCTCCAGCATGTCGGGGTCATGGGCGAAGTTCGCATCGACAGGCGTGCCATCGGAAGCGAGCCTCCCCGAATGGCCCGCGTACAACCAAGACGACCGCCAGACGATGATCTTCGACACAGAGTGCCGAGTCGAAAGCGACCCGTACGGCGACATGAGAAAGGTCTGGGAAGGCATAACGCCGGGACTCGTCTAGTAATTACCCAGTTATCTGAAAGGCACAACCTTCACGGTTACGGCGGTTGGTCAATTGATTTCCCAGTTGCCTAGAATCCACAATCTTCCCTAGCTTGAAGGGACGTAGCCCCCGCGGCCCAACATCGCGCTCTCGTCAAAGCTCAGCGAGTCATCCAGCTCGCCGACTACATCTGTAACCCAGTCGAGACGCTCCATCAGTATTCGTCTCACCCCGTCTTGGAGGGTCGAGGATGAAATTGCACATGAGCTGCAAGCTCCGGCCAGCCTTACTGTCACTACGCCGGTTCCGACGTCCACTCCCACCAGCTCATGGTCACCGCCATCGGCTTGAACCGCCGGACGCATCATGTCCATCACCTTGTTCAATGCATCGAGCCGCACTTGGATCTCTTGTTCGTTTGCCATTGCCTCAATTCTAACCCTCGGGCTGGGCTTCTCATTCCCTCTCCATTGGAAGCGGTCGGGCGACATTGAGGTCGTGATCGAATTATGCTTCGAGGCGCATTTCCTATGAACTGGCTTAAAGGGATCGGAGACCCATGGGCTTCTACCAGCGACATTTGCTCCCACGCTTTCAGGATGTGGTCATGAACCGGAAACAGACCCGCCTGGTCAGAACAAGGATTTGCGAAGGACTATACGGGACCGTACTTGAGGTGGGATTCGGCACCGGATTGAATGCCGGCCACTACCCAGCCGAGGTATCGACGATTATGGCGGT
>DAIDIS010000091.1 GCA_027451785.1 Acidimicrobiales bacterium | reverse complement strand
GCGTCTCGCGGGCGGACCCGGCCGACCATCCCGACGACTCGGTAGCCCAGCTCGGGTTGCGACTCGATCAGCCTGAAAAGGTCAGCGCCTTCTTCATTCGTCCCAAAGATCAAGACCTTCCGGAGGTACTTCCCGTTGCGTCTTTGTCTTGCCAGCCAAATCCTGTAGCCGGTCCGGAAGAGCGTGAGGAAGCCGAATGCCAAGGCTCCCCTGAGAATCGTGTGTATGAACTGCGGTTCAAGCCCGAAATACCTGTCGGCTGCATAATCGGTCAACCCAATGAGTATGGCGATTCGCCAAAGCTGTAGGAGCTCGATGGCGGGCACGCTGCAGTTCCTTGACCTGTAGAGCTTGCGGGACGCGATCAGTGCCAGCGAAACGATGGTCGAGATAACCACCGCGAACATGGGACCCTTAAACGCGAGCAAAGGCCGATGGCCGAAATCGTGCAACAGACCTACGGTCGGGAGCCAGCTCACCAGCAACGCCAACCCATCGAGACCGATGAGTGCCCAGCGCAGGAACTTAGAACCCTGGGGATCCGTCTCGTGAATCTCCGGGAAATGCTCGTCGGCGTCTGTCAGGCTCAGCTGCTCAGTAGCGCCCGGAGTAAGGTCAATGTTGGCGAAGCGGCTTCCTGTTCCGCCGCTAATCTCGATTGGCTGCACCACGCAGTCCCAGTCCAGTCATGATCATAATTCCTCTACTCTTTGGTACTCGGATGTGGACCTTGAGCTTGGTATCCACGATGAAGTTCCGCACTTGTTCGGATTGTTTCCCGAAATAAGGCTGAGGCCAAGGCCTCCGCCAAGATGAAGCAATCAGAGTTTAAATTCCCAACTGAGTTTAATTACCCAACTACGGATTGTGCCAATCTGAGCGACTGGTTTGCATAATGCCTGGTGAGATCTTAGAAATGTTCACCGAGAGTACGATCAACCTCGTCGCTTAAACCACGCTTAATAGCGATCAACCGTTCGGGGCGTCACCTTGCGATGTTTCGCACCAGCGTACGGCGCTTTTATGGAACCGTGCTTGGAAGGAGCCGGTCGTAATCGAGCGAGCTTCCTATTGATACCGGCTTCGATCGAATGCCTGTGCTCAAGTCCACTGCGAAGACCGAGGATGTCGAGGAATCAAGGGCAAAAAGGTAAGAACCATCCAGAGACGGGACTATCCGCGCAAAACTTCCGGCTGTCAATTGTAACGACACCGGTTGTGGTGCCAATGACGGAACCATCACTTGCAGTGCCGATACCTGATTGTCTCCGTCTGAAGTAACGAACACCGAAGTGCCGGTTGATTGCGGCGTAATCGTCGCCCGGGGGTCCGGTCCGACAACTCCCAGATCCAAAGGAACAGGTCCCGACTGAACCTGCCAGTTGGATGTCTGGAGCGATTCGATACCGATCGGCTGCCCATTTGCTGGAGTTACGAGCACGTACGCAGATTTCCCGTCGTGCGAGAAGCAACTGGCGAGTGCGCTCGCTCCTGGGGGAAGTTGAACTTGGTTGGAGTTTCTGCCGTTTAGCTCTACTGCCTCCAGCCCTGCTGCTGGAGTGGAGACAAGTGCGGTTTGACCGTCGGGTGATATGGACACTGCGGTCGAGGGGTCCTGCGAAGTGCCCTGAGGAGACTGACCAAGTGTGATTACTGGGCCGGTCTGACCCGACGCCAAGTTCACCGAAGTGAGCGAATTACGGAGGGCGTCTACGACATAGAGAGTTGAGCCGTCTGGACTGAACGCCCATGAGTCGACGGCGCTTTGTACGACCATCCCATTGCCGAAGCTACCCGTTGAAGTGTCGATAGGGGTCAGTTCTGAGCTGATGGCGCCATTTGGTAAGGATGTGGCCGTACCGGCTTGAGCGGAGGCTGGGGCAATTCCGACCGCATAGATCGTCTTGGAGTCTGAGCCCATAATCAAGTTCCTGATCGGCCCTATGGATGAAAGATCGATTGGGGTCCCGGCGGATGCCGTGGACAACGAGATTGAGAGCACATGGGTAATCGCACCAGATCCAGACGGATCCACAGTTCCGACGAATACGGGCGGAATCGAACCTGTAGCTCCTGTTGGGCTGTTCGAATCACTCGCAGTTGTCGCCGTAGCCCCGGACCTGCGGCTGTTATGGTTTCCGTTGACGCGAGGTGCTTTTGCCGGCGCGGAGCACGAGGAAAGCCAAAAGGCCAAGATCAAAATCAGGGCAATCCCAGACAGTCTCCGATGCGCCAAGCTCACCGCAACTGATAGTACCCGTGAAAGGGAGGAGCTGGGATGAAAGGCCGTTTCGACAGGATCGTAAGGTGTTCCCAAGATCACCTCTATACGTCAATTGTGATCCCTGGGGCGTCGCTGAAGTCGCTCCGATTGGGTAATAAGCGATATCAACACTGCCCGGTTGGAAAACACTGGGCACTAACAGAGTTCGTTGACCCGTCGACGCTCACGCCCGGCGAGATTGAGGAAGCGGAAAGCGTGCACGACATCAGGATTCCCTGACGTCGGTACCCGCTAATAGGAGCATCGACCGCATCCCTTGCGGGCGCGCTTTCAATCGGGAGCGCTTTCAATTCAGCGTCGTAGCATTCATTCGTTGGATAACATCCCGGCCGGATCGAGTCGCGAGACCTTAAGGACAGGCAATAGCGCCGCCGCGAGGCCGACCACAACCAGCAGAGGCACCTGGGCTAGGGCAGCCGACAGGTCGATTGCGGGCGGGTTGTAGTAGCCGTTCACAGCCGGGGTAAGGTGACCGATCGCCCATGACCCGGACGCGCCGGTCCCCAGACCGAAAGCAATTCCCACGAAAGTGACGAATGCTGCTTCGGCAAGAACTAGAAGCATAAGTTTCCCGGGGCCGGCCCCGATAGCCACCAGCGCCCCGAGCTCTCGTTGCCTTTGCATCTGCGACAAGACAAGAAGAGACGCTACCGAGATGAACGTGACCAGAAGCAAAGAGGCCTGAAGCAGGTCGAAAGGTTTGAGAAGAGCGCTTGCATTGCGGATCTCTCTGGAGAGTTGTTGGTCGGCAGTAAGAACCTTTAATTCTCCGGGCGAACCGATGCTCGTTATTGCGTGATACACAGTCACGGCATTTGCGCCTGGGCGCAGGGTGATTTCGATTTCTCTGGGCGGCACCAACCCGAACATGGAAAGGAACTTGAGGGGCGACACAGTGACGGAGTCGCCATTGAAGTTCCCGTCATACCAGATTCCACAAACACGCAACCTCATGTTGCCGATGATGGTTGGGAGAGTAATCCACGAACCTGGATGTGCTCCCGTCCGGCGAGCATATGCCGTACCTATCATTGCCCAACCTTCGTCGATCCTTTCGCGAGAGTAACTTCCTGACGCGACCCTGAACGCTGGATTCTCGGTGTTGTCGGTTTCGACGAATGCGAGAGATTTTGCCGAAGAGCCCACCAACCGGTAGTAGGACGGGTTTATTGAGCGAACGCCGCTGATGGATGGCAATCCGTTCATAAGCTGTCTTGGTATCGCAGCTTCGTCGGTGTAGGAGCCGCCACCGTCGCCGGACCAGATAATGAGAGTGTGCGCCGGGTCCGAACTCTTGAATGAGCTCTCGATGCCTAACTTCTGGGATAGGCGCGTACTCGCCGTCATAACCGATATCGATACAACAGCCGAGACGCCGACCACCATGATCCCGGTGCGGGCTGCCTGCCTCCACAGTGACGCGGTTGCCAAAGTGGAAACCCAGCCAAAGCCCCTTGGCGCCGCGTACACGGCTTGCGCCACTAAAGGAGAGACCGTCCCGACTACCAAGAGACTGAAGATGGTGGCAGCCACCAAAGAAATCCTCGCAATCGAGTACGACCCGGGGCTGGTTGCACCTCCTTGGGAGTAGTGGGCGACAACCCAGAGGCTCAGGACCAGAAATGTGACTGAAAGGATTGCCCAAATAGGCCTTCCTCCTCTGTTTGCACTTTTAGCTTCGCGGCCCGATAGCTCCGACGCTACATCTTGGCGGGAAACGGACCTTAGGCTCAGGGCGACTCCAGCCAAGGAAATAGCCCCTCCGGCAAGTACTCCCATCAGCCATAGCCCCCAAGGCTCCTGAACGCTTATGGGAGTACCCGAAAGTGACTCTACGAACCCGCCCAGAATCGAGATAACAGGCTGGGCCAGCAAATGACCGGCCAGCGCACCGAGCGCTCCCCCGAATGCGCCGATTATGCCGAACTCGACCAGTGCTGCGCCGGCGAGGAAACCGGGGCTTGCCCCGGTCGCTGCGGCAATAGCGATGGATCTTCGCCTCTCCTCGAAAATGAGCCTCGCAGTATTGGCCACAAGAGCGATGGATATTCCTGCGGCGACAATGGCGATCAGGGAAAGCAATGGTAAGTAGGAGTCGGCGATAATCCCGACTACTGCGGGAGGTGTGCCCGTAGGCTGAACGGTGTAGTTGGGTCCTAATTCCGAAGAAAGCCGTCTTATTGCCGCAATTGTGGGCATATTTGTCGGAGCCGGAATCAACAGCTCGTCGTATCTCGTGCCTCGACTGAACAGCAGTTGTGCGCGGGCCAGAGGCATTATGACTGTGTTTCCCGCAAGGCGAATCGGGCCGGTAGAGCTCTGAAGGTTGGCGGGTATCGGGATCGGCCCTTGGGCCGTATTGAGGCTCACCGATTCACCACGGTGACTCGTAAGACTCGGAGAAACGAATAACGCTTCGCCGGGCAGGGGCGAGATACCTATCACGAGTGCGCCGATCGTCCGGTTGCTATTCGCCCGGCGTCCGGAACTGCCGGGGTCGTTCACGTCGCCTTGGAGGCGGCCCTTCGAGGTTTGAGGCATCGCAGTCGAGAGCTTCTTGGCCGACAGGCTCGCAGTCGACGCCTTCCTTGTCGAGAGGCTCGCAGTTGAGACCGCAGTAACCGCCTCAATAGGCACGCCTCGACCTAGGTTGATGCCTCCTCGCTCCGCTGCCCGCATAACTAAAGCGTCACTTGAGGGACTCAAACCGGAGTTCCCCAGGTTCCCCAAGACGGTGATCGGGTAATTCTCGACCAAGTTGCCGAAGGAGCCCGGCAGGAATTTTGAGCTAAGGATGCCGATTCCCAATGTGGAGCCCGAGACGGAAATGGCGACCTCCAGTACGCAAATCACCAAAGCCGACCCCGCCGCAGCGGATACCAAAGTGCCCATCGTCCTGAACGGCCTTTTCAGGAGCGAACGTATGTTGAGGATCCAAATTGCGTACAAGGGCCCTGCTTCGCCTTATTCCGGAGACAGAGTTTGCCTGCCGGGAGCATCGTGGGCCTCATCCCCAGCAACCCCAGCAACCGAGCCATCTCCAAAATCCCCACCATCCCCATAACCGGCCCTGAGCCGACCATCTACGATCTGCACTTGGCGTGGCAGGCGTGAGGCTGCCGCTTGGTCGTGGGTGACGAGTAGTAGTGCCGTCCCGCATCGGTTTGCTTCCCCGATGATGAGGTCCAGCACCAGCTTCCCTGTATTTGAGTCGAGAGATCCGGTGGGCTCGTCTGCCAATAGCAGAAGCGGAGAAGCAACGAGTGACCTCGCGACTGCGACCCGTTGCATCTCTCCGCCGGAAAGCTGACCAGGTAGGCGATGAGCCAATTGTGAGAGCCCTACCCTTTCCAGAAGATCGAGAGCTTCACGCTTGGCGACCGACGGGCGACCACCGCCAAGGAGTAGAGGAAGAGAGACGTTTTCCATTGCGGTGAGCGAGTTGATCAACTGAAACCGTTGGAATATGAACCCGATGGAAGTGGCTCGGACCTTGGCCCTCCTCGACTTGGTCATCGCTCCGAAGTCTTCATCCAGAAAGAGGACTTGTCCGCTGTCCGGAGTGGTCAAGGCTCCTGCCAAGTTCAAGAGCGTGGACTTGCCCGAACCGCTTGAACCCAAGAGTGCGACATGCTCCCCTCTTTCGAGGCTGAAGTCGACGTCGGTTATGACTTGATTGCTGGATTGGCCGTGTCCGTAACCCTTGGAGACCTGCTTGAGTTGGAGCATCTCACCCACAAAAATCCACTCGCCGACTCTATGGCATCTAAACTTCGTTTCCCAAGCTAGCAGGGTAAAGCCAAAGGAGCTCCGCAGGTAAAGATGATTGAAGTCCGGGGGCTGGAGAAACATTTTGGCAAGACCAAGGCGCTTGATGGGGTCGATCTCGACGTAGAGCAAGGGACGATCCTTGGACTTTTGGGTCCTAATGGAGCTGGGAAAACCACGCTGGTAAGGATTCTCGCCACGCTCTTGGTCCCGGATGCGGGAAGCGCCAAAATCGCAGGCCACAACGTAGCGGAGGAGCCGACTGTGATCCGGTCCCTCATGGGCCTTGCGGGCCAATATGCCGCTGTCGATGAACACCTCACGGGGCGCGAGAGCCTTGAGCTGGTCGGTCGCCTTTATCACCTCTCAAGGTCGGAGGCTAAGAAACGTGCTTCCGAGGTCTTGGAAAGGTTCAGGCTGGAGGATGCGGCTGACCGTCCTGCAAAGACCTACTCGGGCGGAATGCGCAGGAGATTGGATCTCGGCGCAAGCCTGGTGGGCAGGCCGCCTGTGCTCTTGCTCGACGAGCCGACAACAGGCTTGGATCCACGGACGAGAATGGAGCTGTGGTCATTGATCAACGATCTGGTTGCCGAAGGAACCACCATCTTGTTGACGACCCAATATCTTGAAGAAGCCGACCAGTTGGCTAAGAAGATAGTTGTAATCGACCGCGGGAAGGCAATTGCGGATGGAACATCGGACGAGCTCAAAAACCAGCTTGGTGGTGACGTCCTGGAGTTGAAGGTCGACCACGAGTCTTTCATCAAGGACGCGGCGGCAATCTTGGAGAAGGTGAGTGGTGCTGAGCCGCTCTTCGACGAAGCACAGCTCAAGTTCTCGATTCCCGCTCCTGGTGGTGCGTCCACGTTGATCGAAGTGGTCCGATTGCTCGACGAACGAAAGATCAAAGTGGAAGACGTCGGAATCAGGCGGCCTTCCCTGGACGACGTTTTTCTGGCGTTAACCGGGCACGTAGCGGAAGACCACTCGCCTGCAATCGACGAAGCCGGGAAGGGCTCAGGAAATAGGAATAGGAGCCGGCGATCCAAGTCCGGTTTTGATGAATCGGGGGAGCGGGGTTGATGGGTGCGATATCCATTCCGGCAAAGGTGACCATCGGGCAAAGGTTTGGGGATGTCTCGGCCATCACCAAGCGGAATCTTCTCAAGCTGTTGAGAACCCCACAACTTCTGGCCTTCTCCACCATTCAGCCGATCATGTTCGTGCTCCTCTTCCGTTACGTCTTCGGTGGAGCGATCCACGTCCAACGGTTTCCCTATGTCGACTACCTGATCCCGGGGATCTTCGTTCAGACCACCTTGTTCGGGGGTGCGTCGACCTCCGTCGGCATGTCCGAAGACATCAAAGGCGGGATAATCGACCGGTTCAGGTCGCTTCCCATGTCGAGGTCGGCAGTGCTCATGGGACGGACTATGTCGGATTTGATCAGGGGAGTGTTCGTCCTGGTCCTAATGCTGGCTGTTGGACTGCTGGTTGGGTTCAGGTTTCACGGTTCCATACTTGGCAACGTAGCGGGCTTGGTGTTCGTGCTTTGGTTCGGCTATGTGTTCTCCTGGGTCTTTGCGGCAATAGGCATGGTGGTTAAAGACCCTGAGACTGCACAGATAGCGGGCATCCTGCCGCTCTTCCCGTTCATGTTTGCGTCTTCCGCTTTCGTGCCGATTGGAACGATGCCCGGATGGTTACAGGCATTCGCAAAAGTCCAACCAGTGAGCCTTACGGTCAACGCAACGCGGGCACTGTTGCAGGGTCTACCTTCCTTCCACTATCTCTGGCAAGCCCTCGCCTGGTCGTTAGGCGTGCTCATAGTGGCAATTTGGGCCTCGGTTAGACAGTTCAAGAAGGCC
>DAIDIS010000090.1 GCA_027451785.1 Acidimicrobiales bacterium | reverse complement strand
CAACTTGCGGGCGGATCGCAGCCAACTTGCCGCCTCACTGCCAACTTGCGGGCGGATCGCAGCCGGCGCACATCCCTTGTATGCGCTACTGGGTCCTTCGGTGCCGTCATCGCGTCCCTCGTGGGCGCTTTCTCAAACCCGAACGAATGGTTGCCTAGTAATACCCGCAGACCGAACCGAAGCTCGAGAAGCTGCCGCCTCCATTATCCTGCCACCACGTGGAGGACCATGAGGCTGAGACGGTAAGGGGTCCCCAGATCACCTCGCCGTAGGTATTTTGTGTGAGCAGTACCTCCGGCGACTCATTGGCTACCGCGCTTCCCGCCCCACAGGAGCCGCTCGTCGTCCCCAACTCAGTGTGTCCGTAGGTGGACCCCGACACCGTCAACGTATAGGACGCCGCCACGTACGAGTTCCCGCCAAATGAGAAGGTGCCGACGCACCCTACCCCGGCATAAACGTTTCCATACGTGTAGTACGTCATCGCAGGGCAGTATGTCGAAACCAGCGGAGGTACCGACGCCTCTTTCAACTGCGGCGGAACTGCGTCACCGGAACGATCACCGGAAAGGCGGTTGGAAAGGGCGGTCGAAGACTTTACGGAAAGGCCGCCGGGGTAACTCAATGCATACGGCTTGGTGGGAGAACCTGAGGCAGCAGAGCGTCCGGTTGAAGAGTTTTCACAGCTTCCCGTGACCGACACCGCATCAGTAACGACTCCAGAAGGAACCGAGTCGGCACCGACGGAGAGTACAGGAGCGAGTTGCAAGCCTCTGATTGAGCACTTGGGCGAAGCCAGTACCTGTTCCCAGTTTGTCTGCTCCATAGCCGAGCGCTGCTCCGCCGCCCATGACTGCCATTGCGACATCGGGGAACCAGGACCGGGCGGTGGAGGAAGGCTACCGGCATCGACGATCGAGTTACTTGCGTAAGCAGAAGACCCCTCAATCGCCGCAACAGAGATAATTGCGATCACCAACGACATGACCGCCACGACAACTGGGGCGGTCATGCCAAATCGGCCGCCGCCCGTATTTCCTTCAGACACAACTGGTACCTCCAAAACGTAGGACCGAAGCGCCTTCTCTCTGCTATCCACCAATTTAGCCTAGCTAGTACTTTACGTTACCAAGTAATTGGCGGTCAAGGACTCAGCCCCAAAACCGGCTCTGACCTCGCCCATTTCCTGCTATTCGGACGAGATCCATTAGCACGTCCGCCGGATTGGATCGCAACAGAGCTTCCATCGCCCAACGATGCGCTGGCCTTCAAGGCCAGCGATGTCCCCTCCAACTAGGATGAGAAAAGCAGTTCGCTCGACGTCAGGATCAACCGATTTGCCCTTCCGACTTGGAGACTGTGTTGGCCTTTGACAACACGCTCGATTCTTCCGCTCAAAGCACCTTCCGGAGCCTGGGGAAGGTTGCAAGGCGCGCCAGAGAACGCAAGCAATATACCTGGGCAATCCTGATTGTTGTGGGCTGCGGCCTACTCGGTGGCATGGACATAATGAGTCCTTCGGGCAATGCGCCAAAGCTGGAACTCAAATGCGGAAAGCTCGTGCTGGCATCTCGCGCCCATCTATACCATTGCCCGCCTCCCCCGATACCCAAGACCTCAGCCCTCGGAACGTATGCCGGGCATCTTCCGATTGGCACTACCGTGATCTCCCTCTCCGGACGAATTCCGCTTGCCTGGTCGACCGGCGATCACGTTTGGTTCTGGGAAGCGACAATGGGCCTAGCTCTATCTCTGGCGATTCTACTTAGAATGAGGCGTTTTGCTGCTCCCAATCGTCATATATATCTTTGGTATTTAGCCGCTGGAATCGCATATGATGCTTCGCTTTTTGCGCTGAGGCACGTGAATTGGTCTATCCACGCTATTGGCATTTTTTCGATTGCCTGTGGACTTATAGTCCTGTCAGTCGGCGAAGGGAGCAGGATACTCTTTGGAGCATCGCTCGTTTTATTTACAATTTCTGTCTGGATTAATAATCCAATGTTCGTTCAAGCAAATTCGAGCCTTCTATTGCCATCCTCTATAATTGAAGCAATCTTGGGGGTGTCATTAATTGTGGCCGGCTTCGTCATTAGGTTGCGAAGAACGCGTTTGTCGGTATTGCAGGTGATCGCCGATGACTGATAATCCTGCTTCTCCGGACGTAAGCGCGCTCCGGAACCTTTCGGACACCGTTCACCAGCGAAGTAGGCTCTCCGTCCTCGCCACTCTCCACGAGGTAGGCAAGGCCGAATTCAGCCTGATTTCTCAGGTCACAGGCCTGTCTGACGGTAATCTCTCCCGCCACATCAAGGTGCTCGAAGACGCAGGTTTCGTCAAGATGCAAAAGGGTTACATCGGGCGAAGGCCGCGAACTTGGATCGAAATGACCCGAGAAGGCCACAGGGCGTTTGAAGAGGAACTCCAACTCCTACGGAACCTGGTCGACTCAGCCGAGCGCAAGATCCAAAGCCCCGATCAAGCAATTCCTAAGACCCGGATAGGCGGCGAGCCTGGCCAAGGGGCCACGCGTCCGGCCACATCCTGACACCTACGAAGCGGCCACTACCTGACACCCACCAACCCAGCCCGCCTTTCAGTGGACCGTGAATTCGCTATATAGCCGCAGCGGCCTTGCAGGTCCGAATCAGCCATTCAGGACCGGTCTCGCAGATCGCGATGCGGCCTCGCCCCCTATTGGGCGAGGCCGCAAAGTAATTAGGTGTTCAGCCCCTACTGATAGGTGTACTTGTCACCCGCCGCCGCAGCGCTGGTCCCGGCTGGTGTGGTTACGGTCACGTCGACGGTACCCGAGGTTCCCGGTGGCACGATGACCCAAACCCACGAGTCGGATGCCACAACGAAGAATGCCGGCGTGCTACCGAAGTTTACGGCCGTCGCTCCCGACATCCCGGTCCCTTGGATACCAACGAACTCTCCACCCGAAACCGGGCCCGAAGGAGTGCCGCTTGGCGTCACAATCCCAGACACGACGGGCGCAGAGGTCGGGGCTTCGTAGGTGAATTTCGCCCCTGTGGAAGTAGCGGTACCAGATGGAGTTGTAACGTCCACGGCCACCGTCCCCGGGGACGAGGGCGGTGTCAGTGCCACTATCTCGCTATCCGAGAGAACGGCGAAGAAGGCAGGAGTACTTCCGAAACTGACTTGCGAGGTACCGGTGAAGCCTGAGCCGGAAATCACAACGTAGATACCGCCTCCGGTCGGCCCGGACGTCGGAGTTATCGACTGAGGAATGCCGGGAGCAGTCTGGTAAGTGAATCCGTCGGCGCTGCTGGTTGCGCTGGTACCGCCCGGGGTCGTCACGGTGATGTCGACTGTTCCCGATCCAGCCGGACTGGTCACCATGACTGATGTGTCGCTAACCACCATTACGTTGGTTCCAGGGGTGCTGCCGAAGTCAACGCCTGTAGCGCCGGTCAGGCCCGTACCGGTAATGGTCACGCTCGTGCCACCGGTGGCAGGCCCAGTGGACGGTGTGATGGCAGTAACGGTAGGAGCCGGGAGGTAGTCGTATTGGTCACCTGCAT
>DAIDIS010000089.1 GCA_027451785.1 Acidimicrobiales bacterium | reverse complement strand
AAATTCCGACCAGTCGGCAAAACGTGGGCCATCCCCCTGGTCGGTGCGCCACTGGGCCCCGAAGGCACATGCCGGCCGTCAAGGGCGGAGATGATCGCACCGATCTCGTTCTCGGTACCCCGCAAGGCCGGGATGAGCCTTTCGCAAACCCAATTCAGGGTCGGATCCTGAGCCGCTGCCCCCTTGGCAATCCAACCATCCCGCTCAAGGGACGACACCGCCTCCCTCGCCCTCGCCTCGACCCGATCCACTTCCGAGGAGGAAGCGACCGCCATATCTATCCCAAGCTCACCCGCCACCTTGCCCCTCAAGGAAGGAATCGCTCCCTGGTTGAGCCTAGTCATTGCAAGAACCATATCGATCAGTGCTTCACCTTCGGGAGGTGAGCCGAGAACGTGAAGGCCCCCTCGGATTTGGGCGTCCTTCAACTCACAAAGGTACCCATCCAGCTCTACAAGGATGTCGTCGAACTCGTCCTCGCCGAAGCTGTATTCCGGCCCGTCCTGGCGTCCAAGCTCGTGGTGCATCTGAGCGGACTCGACGCAGCGCCAGATTTCCTCCCTCAACATCGGAAGCTTTGACGGGTCAAGGGCCGACACCTTCGCGTGCTCCTCCAGAAGTCCTTCGAGCTTCGACAGGTCGTCATAGGCTTCTGCCCGGGTCATCGGAGGGATCAGGTGGTCGACAATGACGGCGTGTGCGCGCCTTTTGGCTTGGGCTCCCTCGCCGGGATCATTGACCACGAAGGGGTAAACCAAAGGAATCGATCCCAGTGCGATATCCGGGAAACAGTCAGACGACAAGCCGACTCCCTTGCCGGGCAACCACTCAAGCGTCCCGTGCTTTCCAACATGGACGATCGCTTCTGCTCCGAAGAAATCCTCAAGAAGCCAGTAAAAGGCAAGGTAATAGTGCATCGGAGGAAGCATCGGAGAGTGATATATGGCAACGGGATTCGCGCCGTAGCCCCTCGGCGGCTGCGCAGCAACGATTACGTCGCCAAATGAGAGCAGGCCGAATAGGAATCCAACCGATTCCGAGTCCAAGCCGAAGGAAGCCGATGGCTCCCCCCAGGAGTCCAGCATTTCCGCTTGCACTTTTGGGCTCAACCGGTTGAATCGTTCCAAGTACCTGTCGAGCGGGTATACGACCAACTCCTGAGATTCCGAGAGGTTTCGGGGCATCACGAGGCCCGAGTCGTCATACGGCAAGCAACCGGCCAGCAACTCCATCAGAGCGTCGCCATCGGCCGGAAGCTGCGACTCTGCTACTCCCATGGCACGAAGGAGAGCCAGTACCGAGGCCGGCGTGTCCAATCCGACTGCGTTTCCCAATCTGGACCGCTTGGTCGGGTACGCCGACATGACGACTGCAATACGACGCTGGCCAGACCGACTTCTTAGGCTCGCTAACCTTACCGCCAGCTGCGCGACCCGATTCAGCCTGTCGGAGACAGGCCTATAGGAGGTAACTTCCGAACCGATTTGCTCTCCCTCGTCCACGACTTCCTTGAAGGAGAACGGTACCGAGATGATCCGGCCGTCGAACTCCGGTATTGCAACAGACATTGCAACGTCAGTCGGATCCAGCCCACTAGAACGCTCTTGCCAGTCGTCTCGCGATGAAGTTGAGGCGATAGCCTGAATTACCGGAATGCCCAGTTGGTTTACCCAAGGCACATCCCATCCGTCTCCATCCTCGTTTGCCTTTCCCGCCGCCCACACTGTAGTGACGACAGCGTCGGCGCTCAGGCTCATCAGTATCTCGGCTAAGGCGTTCTCCGCCTCTTCGCCTCGAAGCGAATAACAAAATACGGGTACTGCATTGGCACCAAGCTCGCGAATCTCATCGCAAAGGGAGTAGATCGCCATCACGTTCCCGGCGACATAGAGTGCGCGATAAAAGAGGACAGCGATCGTTGGGATACCGCCTAAAATTTGCCGTTCGTTTTGTCCGGGAACACCGGCTTCGCGTTCCAGGTATTCCTCGGCCACACCATAGGGGGGTAC
>DAIDIS010000088.1 GCA_027451785.1 Acidimicrobiales bacterium | reverse complement strand
GTATTTCGTCCTTGGTGGACGTAGATACCACCGGGCCTCGAGCCATCAGGGTGTTGGGAACGATAATCCCGGATGTCTTGCCGGATCTGGGCGGGCCGATTACGAGAGCGGATCCTTGCCGATTGCCCCAAACCCATCCGTTTGATCCAAGGCCCAAGAACAAAGCGTCCCCGGCACTAGCGCACGCCCCATCAAGCCGAGAGACGACCTCGCTTTGAATGTTGATCCCTCCGATTGCTGATTTACCCGCCATTTACCTGGGTTCGTAGCTCCCCACACTCATTGAGGAAATGCCGAAGAAATCACGGAGGATCACTGCAAACCACCTATGAAATATGGAAAACTCTAAAAAACATTGCAGTATTACTTGACCTACAAGCCTTCAAGCGTCTTTTATTGCTTGGAAATTCGCCAAACAGCCAGGAGGTGGCGGTGAACAAGTCAGAGTTAGTCGGTGCAGTAGCCGAAAAGGCAGGACTGTCCAAGGCACAAGCCGAGAGCGCGGTTGACGCGTTCGTGGCTTCGGTCGAAGAGGCCGTAAGCAAGAAGGACAAAGTCACCTTGATCGGCTTCGGTTCCTTCGTGCCGACTGCCAGGAGTGCGCGCAAAGGCCGCAATCCCCAGACCGGTGCCCCAGTGACGATCAAGGCATCGAAGAGCGTGCGTTTCTCGGTTGGTTCTCAGTTCAAGCAGGTCTTGAACGGAAAGGCATCCTTGAAGAAGGCGGCTCCCGCCAAGAAGGCCGCACCGGCCAAGAAGGCGCCTGTAGCCAAGAAGGCTGCACCGGCTAAGAAGGCGGCTGTAGCCAAGAAGGCCGCACCGGCTAAGAAGGCGGCTCCCGCCAAGAAGACTACGGCTAAGAAAGCTCCCGCCAAGAAGCGCTGACGAAAGGCGCCTACGGCGCGTTTCTACAGTTGTGAGACTCTTTTGAAAGCCTCGCCGGCAGCGAAGCCGGCGAGGCTTCCTTTTTCCCGGAGATCTTCTTGAAGCCATTCCTTGAAGCGGACCAGCGTTGACGGGTCGTCCTCGTTGATGCCCATGGTCGATAGGTACTGGCTCTTGTGTTGGAGGAGCGACGTTGCTTTTTGCTCTTCGAAACCTGAGCAGTCTTCGACGTGGTCAACTTCATCCGCCTCGAACAACAGGAGATGCGAAGGCCTGTGATGCGCCGGGCTTCCGGGAATAGGAAAGTGCGGGTCCCGAGCCCACACGATCGCGTCGGTCGTGATGAAACCTGCAGCCCGGTGATCAGGGTGTAGACGGTAGCGCTTCCATGGGTCATGCCCGATGACCACTTCAGCTTTCGCAAGCCTGATGATGCGGGCAACTTCTACGACAATCTCGCGGGTGGCTACAAGCTCCCCGTCGACCTGGCCTAGGAAATAGGTGTGGCTCGCCCCGACGCCTAGAGCTCCGGCGGCAAGAAGTGCCTCTTCCTTACGGCTGGCCACCAGGTCCGCCTGGCTCTTCCCTTCATCCCAACTGCCTTTCGAGCCATCGGTCAAGATGACCATGTGGCTTATGCAACCGTGCCTTGCCCACTTGGCCAGTGTGGAACCTGCGTTGAACTCAATGTCGTCCGGATGAGCGCCGATTGCGACAGCAGCCGAGGGGATTGGGAGGCTAGCTATTGGTTGAAACAAGTCCGTCAATGGTTTCTCCTACTGCGAGATAGTCTGCCAAGTCTTCCGGCGTATCGAGGTCGAACTCGATCATCGGATCCCGATGGACGATGAACCCTGCACGATCGCACGCGAGCTGCCCGATGAAGCGATAAAAGGAGCCGGGGCCGAACTTAAACTTCAATCCGGGCGAATGGAACATCTGTGAAGGGAGGCTGATCATGTTCGTTCCGGACAATCTGCGATCCGGAGTTATCGCCGCTACATCCGGGGGCACGCGACCTGCGAAACCGTCAAAGCGCGAGAGCAAAGGCAGATCGGAGTGAAGGACGGTTATGCGAGAGTCCCGTTCGCTCCCCATAAGTCCACGGGCATTTTCCATCACCTCGGATAACCCACCCGAAAGGGGGCAAGAGATCACGCGGATGCCTTGTGCTTTTGCCCAACGTCTAGTGTCATCGGAGTCGGAAATGACTACAGGTTCCAGATCCTGCCCGATGGCAGAGACGACCGACGCCGCAAGCTGTTTGGCGAGATCCGCTCGCTCTTTCGGGGAGAGAACGGGTGCGAGCCTGCTCTTGGCGGTAGAGAACTCCTTGATTGGGATCAAGACCGTCTCGTGGGCCACGGTCCTACGCGATATCTGATCTTGGGCGGTCGGTCATCTGCCTGAAAGGTTAGCTGTTTAGGATGCGCGGCTTGGTAGGGTTGAGGCGTGCCATTCAGCCCCGAAGCTATTTCGAGAGCAATTTGGAGGCAACCGTCTCTTGGCCGGTGACTTGAAGGTTGCCGTGCTGGGCGCTGGTATGTGGGGGACGACTCTGGCCTTATTGTCTTCGAAAAAGGCTGAGACTTTTCTTTGGGCGCGGCGTAGCGAATTGGCTTCGTCCATTAACCAAGAACACGAGAATCCCGCATATCTACCCGGCATCTCGTTACCGAGGACACTCAAGTCTTCCAGCGACCTGGCCGAGTGTGTCGAGGGTGCGGGGATCATTGTAGTTGCGACGCCGTCGCACGGCTTCCGTGAAATCGTTGCTGCGATAGGCAACTCAGTTGAGCCGGGTATACCGATTGTGAACGTAGCAAAAGGACTGGAACCAGGCACACAGGCGAGGATGACTGAAGTCCTTTCCGAGATCGACCCGTCCCGGAAATACGCGGTGATGACCGGTCCGAACCTTGCTCTTGAAATTGCCAATGGTCAACCGGCGGCGACGGTCGTAGCTTCGGAGTCGGAGGAGGTGTGCGGTCTGGTGCAGGACCTTTTTGCCTCCCAGGAGTTCCGCGTTTACTCGAACGACGACGTCATCGGATGCGAGCTTGCCGGTTGCGTGAAGAATGTCATCGCCCTAGGTGCCGG
>DAIDIS010000087.1 GCA_027451785.1 Acidimicrobiales bacterium | reverse complement strand
TCGGGCTTACGATGAGCATTTCCGGCAGATACTTTCAGGTTCTTGGATTCCTGGAAGGCCTCTATCAGATGCCGAGACTGGTTGTCGTCAACTCAGTATCGTTGACAGCGACCGCGGGTAGTCCGTCCTCTGCTCAGTCATCCGGACTTTCTTCGATATCCAGTCCAGTTATCACGCTATCCCTTTCGGCTAATGCATTCATGAACCAATTGCCGCCCGGCGTGACTGGGGGCTCAACTTCCCAGGGAGGACCGAACTCGTCATCTTCTTCGTCAAATGCTTCGTCATCGACAACGACGACAGTATCCCCTCCGACGACGACCGCTCCGGTTAGCCCGTCACCGACAACTACTGCCGTTACCGGCGGGGGAGGCGTTGGTGGATCCACTTCGTCAACGATTGGATCTGCAATACATGCGCCTCAAAGCGGGTCCGGAAGCCAGGGCTCCAATGTATTGCAGGTGGCCTCTCCCAGCTCAATCTTTTCCGGGCCGAGTTCGTCAGGTTGGAACACGCAAAATGACGCGTCTGGGGGAGGAAAACGATGAGCGACCAGTTTGGGCCCGATGATGGCAGTCGTACTTCCGAACTCGACGAGCTGAACTTCGAGGAATTCGCGGAGATCGGGTCACCGATCAGAAACTTCGTGGTTAACAACAGAACGGCAGTTGTGGTGGTTGCAGCGGGGCTCGTGGCTCTTTTGGCATTTGGGTCGCTGCTCCTTTTCGGTGGCGGTTCAGGCAATCCAGGTGGAGCCGGAAGTCCTACGACGATTGCCGGAGGGGCAGGTGCCATTCCGTCTACGGGAACTCCAGGGTCGTCGACGTCGACGTCGACAACTCTTCCCGTGTCTGCGGTCAGCCCGCTTTCCCAGTACCAGCTTTTCACCTCCAGGAATCCTTTCGAGCCTGCCGCTACGCCAATCGTGAAGGGCACATCATCACAATTCGGCTCGGGTTCCTCTTCGGTTCCAACGTCAAGCAGCGCAGGTGCTTCCGCTACCGGCCAAGGCGGAGGTTCCATCCCCGGGGGTCAGTCGAGTCCTTCGGGTGGCGCTTCTTCGACAGGTGGCGGGACTCCCGGCTCTCCTTCCGGTGGTACCGGAGGCACTGGAGGCGGAACGGGCACATCCGGTAATGGATTGCCCTCGCAGCCCCAGGTCGTCCAACTCTCCAGTATTTTCACGCTCGACGGTCAGATAGCCGCAAATGTGTTGGTAAACGGGCAGCAATTTCAGGTTTTGCAGGGCGGGGTCTTCGACACCAACTTCAGTGTCATCCAACTGACGTCCTCGCCTTCGTGTGGCACCTTTCTGTACGGCGATTACCAGTTCCTCCTTTGTCTGCCTAACCAGAACCAAACAACGGTGGGTTGAGAAATGAAAATATTCCGATCACAAGAGACGACTCGATTTGCGAAGAGACGAGTTCCCCATCGCGGCCGAGGTCGATTCCTTCCTTCCGCACGGCGGCTTGTGGTTCTCGTTTCGGCACTCTCGGCGGTCTCGAGTCTTTGCGCTTTTGATGCCCCCTCGGTCTCTTTCGCTTCTCTACGAGTTGCGGGCAACAAAGTCGCCGGGCACTCGTTGCCTAAGGGTGTCCATCCTATGTATTCCGGTCCTTCCCTAAGCCGGCCCACAAGCCCCAAATCAATCCCGCAGAATCTTCCTCCGTGCATAGTGGGGTTTACGGGTACGCCTTTGGTGACCTCGGTGTCACCTAATACGGGACCTCGAGAAGGTGGGATAACGATCGAAATCGGAGGCGGTGATTTCGCAGGTTGCGAGGCGACCGTGACTCAGGTTCAGAGCAACTCGAGCACAGCAACAAACGGAAACACCACGACGGTCACCACGACAACCACCACCACGCAGACCCAATCCGACTACGTAATCGACGTTTATCAAATTTTATTTTCGTCCGCGATCCTGAAGCAGGAGGTAGCGGTAAACAACTATGCATGGAACGAGCTCACCGTCCAATCCAACACTGGGATTTCGGTGGTGTTGCCGCCGGGATCTCCATGTGACATAGGTTCCGACACCGTATCGGTCGATGCAGCCGTGACCTCTCTCGCATACACCACAACCACCACTGTCACCACCGTCTCTACGACAGTGGGTTCCGGCCCCCCTGTCGTCACATCGCAGCCCCCAAGTATCACGGCAACTGCAGGCCTGCCGAATACGACGGATACCGTTTCGGCACCGAGTCCCGCCAGTTCCTTCGAATACCTTGATGCATCCAGTCAGGCGGCAAGTTGTGGAGGGACAAACGGGACGCCTTACGATTTGGCCAACATAAATCCGATTGTGACAAGGATGTCCAGCGAGCTGCAATCGGACACGAATGCCGAGCGTTCCAATGATGGTGAATCCAGCCTTCAGAGATTTCCCGCACTTGATTCCGTAGCGGCCTCATGGGCTGACCAACTTGCAAATGGTGCCCAAACATCAGTCGGCGCAGAGCCGGACCCAAGCTTGCTTTCCGAAGTGGAGTCCTCTGGCTACCAAGGACAGGGCGGGCTCTGGGTGGGAGAGGACGCCGGTACCTTTGCCGGGGCTCAGACTACCGGAACACTGGATGCGAGTCTCATGTCTTCGGGATTAGGGGGGACTACGGGAGTGACGACCGAAGCTAATATGTTGAATCCGTCATTTTCGGCACTTGGCGTGGCTGTAGCTTGCAATGGAGCAGCGGGAGGAACGTGCTTTGGGGTTGAAGTTTTCGCGGGAACCGGACCCCCCAGCGAGACCAGCGCTCCTCAATCCGTAGCCGGCCAGGGAGGTACGCAAGCCCTGGCCGTGCTTCCGCAAGTGCCCACCAGCGTTACGCAGACCGCTGTATCCGGGGCACAAGGTAGCCACGAGATCGTCGTGTCCTGGCAACCTCCGCCAGCGAGCGGTAGTGATCCCGTCGACGGATATGCGATCATGGTCACCGATACTTTCACCGGGATCAAGACCCTCTCGGAAGTGGATCCTGCCGCGACTTCAGTGACGATGGACGGGACCATCGTCGACAACACGATCGTTCCGGTGACGACGGACGCTTATTCGACCACCGTTTATGCTCTCAACGACCTCTGCCAGCCGATTAACCTATGTACTCCCTTTGCTACTCATCCCTCCGCTCCTCCACCTAACGAGCTTTCAGCGAACTCGGCTTATGACTGTACGCAGGCTAACGTGGTGGGAGCGGTCGATTGCGGAATGAGCAGCTTGCCTTCTGCAATGAGTCTTCCGGGCCACGCCTACCCTAGTTTGATTAGACCAGGCCCCATTCCCCCTAATCCAGGGAGTCCCTACTGGGTCTGCGATGCGAACGGTGGCGTGTACGCATTCGGCAATGCAGGTTTCTTCGGTTCCACCGGCGGAATTGCCCTTCGTAATCACGTAGTCGGGATGGTGGCGACCCCTGACGGACAGGGTTATTGGTTGGTGGCTTCGGATGGCGGCATCTTTGCCTTCGGTGACGCCTCTTTCTTCGGATCCACCGGCGGAATCAGTCTGGTCTCGCCGATTGTTGAAATGACTGCTTCTCCAGACGGAAAGGGCTATCTGATGGTTGCCGCCGATGGAGGAGTGTTCGCGTTCGGGGACGCTTTGTTCAGAGGTTCAGCAGCGGGTATTGGGACTGACGGACAGGTTGTCGGGATCAGCGCTACGCAGGATGGTCTGGGCTATTGGGTCGCCTCTTCGGGTGGTGGTGTCTATCCTTTCGGCGATGCTGGATCATTTGGAGCGGCTGATGGATCAGGAGGAGCCAACTCGATAATCGGCATCCAAGCGACAAGCGATTCCAAGGGCTACTGGCTTTTGCAGATGAATGGTGGCATCGCGAGCTTCGGCGACGCAACATATTCCGGCTCGGTCGCGTCAGTGCCGCATACCGCACCCGTCGTAGGGTTGACGAGCTGGTAACTGGCAGGCCTCGCTCGTCGAGCATGGCCTCTAGGCGATAGATTCTTTATTGTGTTGCGCTTTTTAACTGCCGGTGAGTCCCATGGCCGCGCTCTGACCGTAATCGTCGAGGGCCTGCCGGCGGGGTTGCCGGTCTCTGTCGAGTCAATTCAGGGCGAGCTGGCTAGGAGGCGGCTCGGGTATGGCAGGGGACCGAGGATGCGTTTTGAGGCTGACGTTGTAGATCTGGTCGGTGGTGTCCGCCATGGCAGGACTCTTGGCTCGCCGGTTGCAATCGAGATCGAGAACTCCGAATGGCCGAAATGGGAAATGGAGATGTCGGCTGCCGCTGGAGAGCCGAGCAAAAAGCTCACCGCGCCGCGTCCCGGACATGCAGACCTTTCAGGCATGCTGAAATATGGCTTCGATGACGCTAGGGACGTGCTGGAGCGAGCGTCTGCGAGGGAGACGGCTGCGCGCGTTGCGGCTGGTTCCTTGGCCAAGGCGCTATTGGCTGAGTTGGGTGTTTCGATTATCTCCCATATAACCGGTATTGGCTCGGTGCACGTCGAATCAGGCTCGACCCCTCCTAGGCCTCAAGACCTGGACTTGATTGATGACTCGCCCGTTCGGGCATTCGCAAAGGCGACTGAAGACAAGATGGTGGCCGAGATTAAGGCAGCAGCCAAAGTGGGAGACTCGCTGGGCGGATCAGCGGAAGTCCTAGCTTACGGAGTACCTGTGGGTTTGGGGAGTCACGTGCATTGGGATCGCAAACTGGACGCGCTTATTGCCCAAGCACTCATGAGTATTCAGGCCATCAAGGCGGTCAGCCTGGGAGACGGGGTCGAAGTCGCTTCACTAAGGGGTTCGGAAGCCCACGATGCCATCTATTGGGAACCCTCGGGCGAAGGTGCAGTCGCTGAGGGATACGTGAGAAAGACCGGCCGTGCGGGAGGGATTGAAGGTGGAATTTCCACTGGCGACACGATTGCAGCGACGGTATGGATGAAGCCGCTAGCCAGTCTCAACCGGCCGACGCTTACGACGGTAGACGTCAATTCGAAAGTCGAGACGGTCTCCTTCAAGGAGCGGACCGATGTAACCGCTGTTCCAGCGATGGGGGTTGTGGCTGAGACGATGGTGGCGCTGGTACTGGCATCAGAGGCTCTAAGGAAGTTTGGCGGCGACAGCGTGGCTGAGTTGTTGCGAAACTCGAACGCATATTTGAAGGCAATATCATCCGGCGAAACGCCATCTGTGGCGATCCAGTAGCCAAAAGGCGTTCCAGGGAGCCTCTGTGGTTAACCTCATCGGCGGAAGACGTGTAACCAAGATTCATAAGCTTGCCTTAATAGGTATGCCGGGTGCAGGTAAGACTACCGTGGGGGCGAAGTTGGCGGCGAGGCTCGGCTGGCGCTGGATAGATAGTGATCGAGAAATCGAGCGTGCAGTGGGTATGCCTGTGTCCCAGTACATAAACCTTCACGGCGAGCCCGCATTCCGGCGCCAGGAATCGAGGCTTTTGGATGCCATAGCGGAGCTTGACTACTCCTTGGTTCTCTCGGTTGGCGGCGGCGCTGTTACATTGCAGGAGACCCGGGAAAAGCTTTGTGGAATTGCGTATCTAGTGTGGCTCCGTTGCTCCTTTGAAGATCTATTGAAGCGCCTTGGACGGGGGGAAGGAAGGCCACTTCTGGTGGGAAACATAGAGAACGCCTTGAAGCAGCTCTACCTTGAAAGGACTCCGCTGTACGAAGGTATTGCCCAGACTACTGTTGATGTGGATGGTCTCGACCCCGAGATGGTGACGGACCGGGTTATGCGAGCCGTAGGTAGGACGGGCATTTGGTGAGTCGGCAAAGGTCTCTTGGCTCGTCGTCGGCTGTGCCGCCGGCGTAATGCCTGACTGTATACGAGGATCGGAATTGGGTCTTGAAGCGAATTGAAGTGCCTCTTGAGTCCGGGGCCTACGAGATAGTTGTCGGCAAAGGCGCTGTGACCGAACTGGGGGGTTTAGTGCCGCCCGGAGCACGCAGGTGCGCAATCGTGACTCAGGAAGGGATTGGTTTTGAAGTTGATCCCGGCATCGAGTCGATAAATGTCTTTATTCCCGACGGCGAGACCGCTAAAAAAATGTCAGTTGTCGAAGAGGTCTGTCGTCGCCTCGCCCAGGCGGGCCTTAGGCGTAGTGACGTTGTCGTGGCAGTTGGCGGGGGTGTCGTGACCGATGTTGCGGGATTCGCTGCCGCCGTTTATCAACGAGGAATCTCCTGCATCAATGTCGCTACATCTCTTCTCGGACAAGTGGACGCTGCTATAGGCGGTAAGACTGGCGTGAACATTCCTGAGGGGAAGAACCTGATCGGGGCTTTCCAGCAACCAAGGGCTGTGATCTGCGACACGAATGCACTTGCCACCTTAAGCGAACCCGAGATGAGAAGTGGCTACGGCGAGATGGCCAAGTATGCATTCCTGGGTGCAGTAGGGCTGGAGGATATGGCGATAGACGATGCCGTGGCCTCATGTGCCGCCCTCAAGGCTGAGGTCGTAGTTGCAGACGAGCATGAGATCTCCGGCCGGAGAGCACTGTTGAACTACGGCCACACTCTGGGCCACGCCCTGGAGGGACTGAGCTTCGAGCTCGGGCCAGAAGCATCCATAAAACATGGCGAAGCCGTGGCCATCGGCTTGGTGTATGCAGCGAAACTTGCTCACCGACTAGGTAGGGTTGCTGAGGGCAGGGTAGAAGATCATGTGAAAGTGGTCGAGTCTTACGGGCTGTCAGCCCGGCTTCCTGACTGGTGCGAGCCACGTTATTTCGGCAAGATTCTTGGGTTCATGGTCGGCGACAAAAAGTCCGTCTTTGCCGGTTCGTCCGGTCTGGCCTTCGTGTTGGATGGGCCTTTGGGGGTAGAGGTCGTCGGCGGAGTCTCTGAAGAAGAAGCTTTGGCAACCTTGGAGCTGATGGGTACCGAACGCTTGGCGGGCGCCTGATGCTTCTGAGGCCGGTATGGTTGACCTTTGACTTGATTCAGGATTTCTCGGGAGGTGGCAAATGAGGGTGCTGTTGCTGTCGGGCCCGAACCTTAGCCGGCTGGGAGTGAGACAGCCGGAGATATATGGAAAGGCAACATTAGAGGACCTTGCCCGATTGGCCCGCGATGAAGCCGACGTGTCAAAGATTGACCTTGACCATTTCGAGTCGAGTTCCGAGTCCGAGCTTGTCGATGCGGTCAACAAGGCAAGGGATTCTTACGACGGAATCATCGTCAACGCTGCCGCTTTGACTCATTACTCGTGGTCCCTCAGGGATGCCCTGGCTTCGTATCCGGGGAAAGTGGTAGAGCTTCACATCTCGAACCCTCTGGCGAGGGAGCGATGGAGGCACCGATCCGTCGTATCCGACGTGGCGGACGGCGTCATAAGCGGCTTTGGTAGTGTCGGCTACCCCCTGGCGGTGGCGGCGATTTCCAGGTTGCTTGAGCGCGGGTAGCGGTAGCGGCTGACGTGAACACTTCGGGCAATGTTTCGAGATTGGAGAAGGTTCTGAGATCGCTCAGTCTCGCCTCTGAGGGGGACTGCGGCGGGCTGTTGGTGACAAATCCGGTAAACATCCGATATCTAACGGGATTCTCGGGGTCTGCCGGTACGTTGTTGGTTGGTCATGAAGCCGGGTTCTTGTTTACCGATGGAAGATATGCCGAACAAGCGCGACAACAGGTCTCTGAGGCCGGGCTCGAGGGCAAAGTTAATGTTTTTATAGGTGGGGCTAAGGAGCAGGCAGCCGAACTCAAAAAATCCGCCGAGAGCTTGATGCCGATGGCTTCGGGTGGCGAGCTTGAACGCTTGAATGGCAAGCCGAGAGTGGCCTTCGAGGCGCAACATCTTACGGTTGCACAGTTCGAGTCGTTGCGGTCGGGAACGCTCTCTGGCGTGGAATTGTTGCCTCGGATTGGCTTGGTCGAGGGATCAAGGAAGGTGAAGGATTCAAGTGAGATAGAAGCAATTACGGCCGCCGCAGCGATAGCTGACCAAGCATTCCGCATCACCGTGGAGTGGGCTACCCCCAAGATCGGGAGCAAGGAGGAGCTTAGTGAGAAGAGATTCGGCGCTTGGCTCGACTATCAGATGCGTGAGCTTGGCGCAGAGGAACCTGCTTTCGAGACCATTGTCGCTGCGGGACCGAACGCCTCAATGGCACACCATAGGCCTGGGGACCGACCAATCCTACGTAACGAGTATGTAGTCGTCGATTTTGGGGCGAAATACCGGGGTTACAGGTCGGACATGACTCGCACGATCTCTTTTGGTGCTGTTGGACCGGGAGAAATGCAAGACGTGTTTGACACCGTGCTTGAAGCACAGGCCGAGGGATTACGAGCGGCCCGGCCCGGAGTCGCAGCTTCGGCCGTGGATGCCGCATCTCGGGGTGTGATTGCGGAAAGCTCCTGGCACGACAAGTTCACTCATGGAACGGGTCATGGTGTCGGGTTGGATATCCATGAGGCGCCGTGGGTGAGTCCAGGAGTGATTGAGGAGCTGGAGTCCGGGGAGATAATCACCGTTGAACCGGGCATTTACCTGGAGGGCAAGGGCGGAGTCAGGATTGAGGACACTCTCGTGATCACCGACGAAGGCAACGAGGTTCTCACGACATCGCCGAAGCAGTGGGAAATTGACTAGGGTTTCCTCCAAGCATTCGAGACACGCAGGAATTCAGGGATAAGGCTTCAGATGGCTACAACGGTTTCTACTAATGACCTACGGAACGGGATGACGCTCGACTTGAGCGAGGGCCTTTACTCTGTTATCGAGTTCCAGCACGTCAAGCCTGGAAAAGGCGGCGCATTCGTGCGTACCAAGCTGCGTAACGTGCGTAGCGGGGCGGTAATAGACCGCACCTATCGCGCCGACGAGAAGCTGGAGCAGGCCATAATCGACAAGAGGGAGATGAACTACCTCTATAGGGATGGCCAGCATTACGTTTTCATGGACAACGTAACTTACGACCAGATGCCGGTTGAGTCCGCCGCTCTTGGTGATTCGGTGAACTTCCTGGTCGAGGGCGCTACGGCAACCTTGTTTATGTATGGCTCCGAAGTGGTGGGCGTCGAGATGCCCGCTTCAGTCGAGCTGACGATTGCCGAAACCGAGCCGGGAGTTCAAGGTGACAGAGTTCAAGGTGCCAGAAAGCCTGCGAAACTGGAGACCGGATACATCGTCCAGGTTCCTCTCTTCGTCAACGAAGGCGACAAAGTTAAAGTTGATACACGTACCGGCGAGTACATGACCAGAGCCTGATGCCGGGTTCCGGTCAAGTCCCTGGGCCTTCGATAAGGCTCGATTCCAGACGCGCTCAGAGGGAACGAGCGCTATCTCTCCTCTATGAAGCTGAAGCCAAAGGCATCTCAGTAGACGTTCTTCTTGCGGAGCTGGCTGTGAGGCCGGACAAGTTCGTTGTCGATCTGGTGTCCGGAGTCGGTAACAGGCGACTGGAGATCGACAAACTGATCGACGAGTCGGCGACAGGGTGGTCATCCGACAGGATGCCGGTCCTGGACAGATTCATTGCCGAATTGGCAACATTCGAGCTTCTGGCAAGATCCGATACCTCTGTAGCCGTAATAATCACCGAAGCCCTTGAGCTGGGTAAGGCGTATTCGACAGACGACTCGGTCAGGTTCCTGAACGGGTTGCTTTCGGCTATTGCTGCTAAGGCCCGCACCTGAACTACTTGGATGTGCCGGTAGGTTCGTTCCTTGTGTAATATCTAGTCCTAAGCCGTCAAGCTGGTCCCGTGAGGCCGGCACGGTCTGGAGCAATTGTGAATCCTGAACCTAGTACGTTGGCGCCCCCGGATGGGGGCTTTTTCGTGCCAAAGGCGCAGGTCCTGAACTCCTCCGATATCGACAGGGCTCTTAGGCGGATCGCACACGAGATTGTCGAGCGCAATCGTGGCACCGACGGGGTCGCCATTGTTGGCCTCCAGACCGGCGGAGTCCCGATCGCTCAGCGGCTTGCAGACCTGCTCACTTCCATCGGCGGCTCGGCGGTCCAGATAGGAGCTCTGGATGCAACCGACTTCAGGGATGACCTGTCTATGCACCCTGAAGGCTCACTAAAACATGCAGACACGGACATCAACTTTGGCCTTGAAGGAATGCGGGTTGTCTTAGTCGACGACGTCATTTTCACGGGCCGAACTGCACGGGCTGCGCTCTCGGCTCTGCTGGCGATAGGCAGGCCGAATTCCATTCAGCTTGCTTCACTCATTGATCGTGGTCACAGAGAGCTTCCAATTCGTCCTGACTATGTTGGAAAGAACCTTCCGACCCGTAAGGACGAAATTGTGGTCGTCGAGCCCAGCGGCGTGACGATTGGGGAAGTGGCAGTCGGCCTGAAAGCCGACGGAGGGGTGGCTTCGGCTGCGGCGGGTTCGGGTGGGACCTCAGGCAACAATGCGGATTGCCTCGCCGGGGAGGAAGTGAGTTGACG
>DAIDIS010000086.1 GCA_027451785.1 Acidimicrobiales bacterium | reverse complement strand
AAGGGCTCGACTTTTACTACCGCGACTTCTACGACGGGATCGGAGCCGAACAGACCGAGACGATCTTCGGGCTTACGGGAGACCAATATGACCAACGGGCAAATATGGTTTCGGCTGTCACCAAGCCCAAGCGATGGCTGGACGTCGGAACCGGCCACGGCCACTTCTGTCTCGTAGCAGCCGACTACCTTCCGGACACTGTATTCGACGGTTTGGATATGACCGATGCCATCGACGAGGCCCAGCGACGTGGCTGGGTAAATACCGGGCACAGGGGTATGTTCCCGGACTTGGCCGACTCGCTGTCGGGTCAATACGACGTTGTCAGCATGCATCATTATCTGGAGCACACAAGGGAGCCCCTGGAAGAGATCGACGCCGCCTATAAGACACTTTGCGACGGTGGCTACCTAATGATCGAAGTGCCGGATCCTGAGTGCCCCTGGGGAAGGCTTCTCGGACCTTTTTGGATGCCTTGGTTCCAGCCACAACATCAGAATCTTCTTCCTTGTGGGCTTCTGGAGAGAAAGCTGGAGGAACGAGGATTCGAGATCGTGACGGTTCACCGTGGCGAAGCCTGTCAACCGGGAGACCTGACTTTCGTTCCATGGATGTTCATGAACGAAAAGGCCCCCACGGTCCTGTCTCCGTGGCTACCCCCGCCTGGATTGTCGGGCCGCGTGAAGCGGGGGACTGCACTTGTTGTTGCGGCCCCATTCATCGCTTTGGGATATGGGATTGACCACGCTATGAAGCCAGTGATGAGAAAGCTGAATATAGGGAATACTTACCGGGTACTGGCCCGGAAAGTATAGAAAAACAACCAATTTCGGTGTGATTTTCGGGCTTTAAGTGCCACAATGAGTGGTGCATTGGTCGGGAGCCGGGGTTGCTTACTGACACTGGGGTCAATAAGATGCTTGCAGGCAGTGTGCCTGTGCATCATTCCCCATAATCTTGGATGGAGAGAGCCAAGTGGAGATAGACATATTCACCGAGTTGACGCCAAAGGTGGGCGAACTCATCGATCGCCACCTTACGATGTCAAAGGAATGGTTTCCCCACGAGATGGTTCCGTGGTCAAGGGGACGCGATTTTGAGCCCGGTTGGGAGTTCGACCCGACGGAGCACAAGATCTCCGAGGGTACTCGCTCGGCGCTCTTCGTCAATCTGCTTACGGAGGACAACCTTCCGTACTATGTGGTCGCATTCGAGCACTATTTTGGTGGCGTCGACGGCCCGTGGGGCGAGTGGGGAAGGCGTTGGACAGCCGAGGAGAACCGCCACTCAATAGTGATCAGGGACTGGCTGACCGTTTCCAGGTACATGGATCCGGTCCGGTTGGAGCGAGCCCGTATGGCACACGCGTCTGCTGGATGGCACGGCGCATCCAGGACCGACGTCACGCCTTGGGAAGCCGTCGTCTACGTTGCCCTCCAGGAGCTTTCAACCCGAATAGCTCACCGCAACACGGGCAATAACCTGGACGACCCGGTTGGGCGCGCAATCATGAAACAAGTCGCTGCCGACGAGAACCTTCATTTCCTCTTTTATCGGGACCTGGCGACAGCCGCGTTCGAGTTGGACCCATCGAAAATGGTTCAGGCAGTCGCTCGAATGACGGACTTCGAAATGCCGGGAACCGGGATACCTGACTTCAACAAACATTCGCGGGCGATTGCGGCCGCCGGGATCTTCGACTTGAAGATATTCCACGACAACGTCCTGGCACCGCTTGTGTACAGCCACTGGAAGGTCGACAAGCTGGAAGGGTTGACGCCCGAGGCCGATCAGATCCGCGAGCAGGCCTTCGCCAAATTCGAGGAGATCGGCAAGATGGGCAACCGAATGGCGGAAATGTTGGCCAAGTTCCGCCCAAGTCATTCCAGAGCGGAGGCCGCAACGGTCTAAGGGCCGCTTGACTCGCCCTGGGGCGCCTTGGTGCGCCCCGGTCTGGGGCCGGATGCCCTCGCACTCGTTTTGGGCTTAGTGGTTGTGGTTGTGGCGCTCGGCTGGGTTGTGTCTGTCGTGGTGACGATTGGCAGAGGCTTGTTCTCTGCAGCGCTCGGCTGCGCTGCGTCCGAAAGCAGCCTCCATAGCTTCGGGTCGTCTTGGTCGATGGCCTTTGATATTTGCTTCGCTCTTGCAGCCCCAAAGTATTCCCCAGCCCAACGGTCTAACTTGTCGTGCGCCACTACGTCGGGGGAGTAGGCATGGTTGCCGCACCCGCCCTTCGGTATGGAAGAAAGGTGCACCTCTTCGGGGCCTCTCTTCGGCTTAAGTTTGATTCTGGCTGGAACCCGCATTGCAAAGCCGTCGACGCGCTTTGGATCCCAGAATCGCTCTGCGGAGACCGTCCCCGCCGGGTGGGCGCTGGACCCGAAGCCTTGGAGCTCGCTGATGCCCAGCTTGAACATGGCAGCCAAAAGCCCCGCTCCGGGCCAACTCGGCTCCCAGAGGTCGACAACGGAGGCAAGGCCTTTGATGTCCCGTAGCGTACTGATCGGCTTGCTGGCCGAGACGCTCGGCAGGCGGTGGCGAGATCGTGCCCAAGCCAAGCTGTCTCTCAGCCTGGCGCTTCCGAAGAGATCCTCGAAGGGGATAATCCGGGAGAACGCCGACATAGTGGAACGGGTCAGGTCCCAGTCATGGTTGAGGTCGACGATCTTGGCGACCGAGGCGATCTCTTCCCGGTTGGCTTCCAGCCACTCCTCGTTCATCTGCGCTGGGCCGAACTCACCTGCGGTTAAGAGCACGCCGATGTTCCAGGCCATTGAATAGGTGATCGACTCGGGTGTAAGACGTTGCTCGGGACTACCGAGGTTGGGTGGCGATAGCTGGTCCAGTCCGAAGGTCAGCATTCCCGAGTCGACGGTGATCCGTTCGATCTTGTCAGTGTGGGGCAGACCCAGCTCTTCAAGAGCGTCGATTGCGGTGGCTAGGTAGGAAGTGCCTGGGAAGGCCTTGACGGACAAGGTGAGGGTTGCCCACCCTTCACCGAGACCACCGAGCATCTGAGGCATTGGCGAGTCGGAGAAGGCGTCGAAAAACCCACGACTGTCTTCGAGTATCGAAGACGGCCCTCTTACGCCTGCAGCGGCCAGACGCGCGGAGCGCAGACCCATCATCGCGGGCTCAGAAGCCAAAAGCTGCTTTGAGTCACCCGACACAATTCCCGGAGGGAGCGTCCTTGGGGGTTGGAAAAGCGCAAGCGACAGCGCGTTTGCCATCGACGAGGGATCGAGGCCGAACAACCTTCCGGCCGACAGAGCAGCCGACGCAGAGTGGATGAAGGACCACATGTGGCCGCTCTGGGGGCCTACCAGGCAAGAACCGGCAAGGCGAGACCCGACTTCGTTTGCAACAACCTGGGCGACCAGTTGCTCCTCGGCACCCGAGCCGGTTTCGGTGGAGAGCAGGAGCGGAACTATCACGGCTGTGTGACCCGTGTGGCCGAAACAGAGGTAATCGTCGTAGTCGAGGGCCATCGATGCTGCGCATGCCGCGAAGATGGCGTCTTCGACCGATACCGTGTGCGGCGTCCCAATAAGCGGCGCGGGACCACCGTTCGCAAAGGTTGCGACGGCATCGGAGACTTTGCGGGAGTGAGGGTTGAGTAACGACGCTGCGATGGCGCCGATTATCGACTTTCGCTGAGTCCTGGCCAGATCCAAGACCCGCTCTGGGATCTCGGAGATGCTGACCTGGCTGGCCCAGTCGGCGATTTCCTCGATGTAGTCAGGGATTCTGGTGCTGATCTTGGGGTTCATCTGCTCTGGAGCGCTCTGCGATCTGGTCTGGTGGGCGACGGCAATGCCGTGCCTTGACGATTGGAAGGACTTCTATTTGGAGGCTGAGGCTCGACCTAGCTCCCGATTGCGCCTTTCACTTTCTGGGCAATGGACTTGCCGTACCGGAATCGCATCAGCTTCTTGATGACCGTGGGGGACATCAGCTTGTTCGGGAACCATTGGGGGTCGCTCTTCAGGCCAGTGATGTCCGACACGACGGATTTGACTTTGGAGAACTCAAGAAGGCCTTCTTCACCGTGGGACCTGCCCATACCCGACTCCTTCACTCCACCGAAGGGAAGTGACGCAACTCCAAAAGCCACCAAACAGTCGTTCACGCAAACGCTCCCGGCATCCAGCCTCTCCGAAGCGAGCTTTTTGACTTCCGAAGAGCCGGCGAAGACGCTGGCTGAAAGCCCGTACTTGGAGTCGTTTGCCTTTTCCAAGGCTTCGTCGAGCGAAGTCACCTTCATAATCGGAAGTACCGGACCGAATGTCTCTTCGGTCATGATGTCCATTGAGTGGTCGACGTCGACGAGGACGGTGGGCTCGTGGAACATGCCGTCGCTGCTTCCTCCGGTCAGAATGGTCGCTCCCTTAGCCACCGCGTCGGCCACGTGGCGCTTCACGATTTCCATCTGGGGAGGGAATGTCATGAAACCCATGTCCTTGCCGGGGACCAACGACTTGGTCTTGGCTACCACCTTTTCCACGAACCGGTCGTAGACGGGGGCGACTGCGTAAACACGCTCTACTGCAATGCAGGTCTGGCCTGCGTTGGTGAACGCTCCCCAAGTTGCGGCGTTGGAGGCACGGTCAAGGTCTGCATCTTCGGCCACGACCATAGCGTCCTTGCCGCCAAGCTCCAATATGACCGGTGTCAGGGTTTCGGCAGCAGAGGCCATCACCTTCTTTCCGGTTGCGACCGACCCGGTGAAGCAGATCTTGTCCACTCCCGACGTAACGAGCGCAGCCCCGGTGCCACCGTCACCCGTAACGACCTGGAAGATATCCGGGTAACCCTCTCTTGCAAAGATCTTCTGTGACTCGATCGCGATCAGAGGAGTAATCTCGCTGGGCTTAAGCACAACCGTGTTGCCGGCAACAAGGGCTGTGATGGTGGGGCCGAGCGAAAGGCTGTAGGGGTAGTTCCAGGGGGATATCACGCCGACGACGCCGAGGGGGGAGTAGGTCTTGTAGGCCTTTTTGTTCTTGAGGAGGCCGGGGTCGGCTCTGTGCTTTCCCAGGATCCTGGGTGCGTGCTTCAAGTAGAAGTCGATCAGCTCGGCCGTGACAAGGAACTCGTTGATGAGAGCCTCGTTGTATATCTTTCCGGTCTCGTCGCAGATGAGTTCGCACAGGGACTCAGTGCTTGCAACCAGTCCGTCACGCACTGAACGCACATAGTCCAGTCTGTCGACAAGGGACAAGCTGCCCCAATGTGCAAAAGCGCCTCTTGCTCGGGCGACGGCTTCGGCGACCTCGGCGGCCCCCATGTTGTCGATCTTGCCGATCACCGCACCGGTAGCCGGGTTGATGCACTCGATTTCGGTCAGAGTAGAGGCCATGCTTAAGATTGTGACGCTCATTGCTGCAAGCACGCCAAGTGAAAAACGATTTAGGCTGGTACTTGAGTTAGCGAGTGCTTGCTGGAGGTTCCAATGGACATAGCCAACCCTGAGCTTGAGCGCTATGCCACCGAGCACACGAGCCCGGAGGGAGACCTATTGGCGGAGCTTGCCCTGGCCACCAGCGAGAGCCTCGACGCACCGGGAATGATGGTGGGGCCACTGGAGGGAACCCTCCTGGCAATGCTGGTTGCGGCGACTGGGACCACCAGGGTCCTGGAGATTGGGACCTTCAGCGGTTACTCGGCTCTGTCGATGGCACAAGCCCTACCGGAGGGCGGCAGGATAATCACCCTGGAGATCAGCGAGCGCCACGCCTCCTTTGCTCAGGCATATATCGACAAGAGTCCTCATGCGGGAAAGATAGAGATTCGCCTTGGACCGGCGAGTGAGTCATTGAGCGAACTTGAGGGGCCATTCGGATTCGTCTTCATCGACGCGGACAAGGGCGGTTACCGTGACTATTACGAGCATGCACTCAGGCTTCTGGGCGAGGGTGGGATCATCTGTGTCGATAACACCCTATGGAGCGGACGTGTCTTGGGTGAAAGCCCCCTGGATGCCGACTCCGAGGCAATGATGGAGTTCAATGATTTCGTGGTGCGAGACGAGCGCGTGGTGTGTGTTCAATTGACGGTTAGGGATGGCGTCACTCTCATCCGCAAAAAGCAGTGAAGCGGTGATCGATTACCACTTACACCTGTGGCCCCACGGCCAGACCAGCCGACAGGCAACCGTGGAGGAACTGGCTGCGTTCTGCGAAAAGGCGGCGCTTCAAGGGGTCGACGAAATTGCGGTCACCGAGCACCTCTTCCGGTTCACACAAGCGGACCGAGTGCTGGGCGGGTTCTGGTCCTCGTGCGACGACGCTCCTGCGCTGAAGGAGAGTATGGCGGACTATTGGGCCGAGCATGCCCGTGCCGACCTGGACCAGTACGTGGAGACGGTTCTCCAGGCCAGAGCTTCGGGTCTTCCCATAGTGCTCGGCCTTGAGGTCGACTACTACCGGGACAGGATGTCCGAAGTCGGGGAGTTGTTGTCGGGATACCCGTTTGATGTGCTTTTGGGATCGGTTCATTGGCTTGGTTCATGGATGTTCGACAACCTTGACCACGAAGGCTCTATGGCCGAATGGGCCTTGAGAGCGGTGGAAGCCGTGTGGGACGATTATGTGACCAGCTTGGAAGAGCTTTGCGATTCAGGTGCTTGCGACGTGGCCGCCCACCCGGACCTGGTCAAGGTCTGCGGTCACTTCCCTCCGGGTGAAGCTCTCGAAGAGCTGAATGACCGGATCGCAGAAGCGATCTCTAATTCCGGCATGGCCGCTGAAGTATCGTCGGCCGGTTGGTTCAAGCCGGTGGCGGAGCAATACCCTTCCGTGTCGCTGCTTTCAAAGCTCTCCGCCAGGGGGGTTCCCGTGACCACCGCATCCGACGGGCATGGTTTGGATCGTGTGTCGGTCCGCGTAAGTGACCTGAAGCCTCTTCTTGCCGCTGCCGGGTACAAAGAGCTCACCGCGTTCCGGGCGAGGAAACCGACGAAGGTACCGATGTGAGCGCTGCCGGAGCACCGAAGCCGGACGACGAATTCGCTCGTCCCGACCTAACCCCGGAGGCGCAGGCCCACCTTCAAAAGCTCATAAGCAATTGGGGAATGCTTGCCGATCTCTGCTTCGGCGACATGTTGCTGTTCGTTCCCATCGTCGGCGACGACACCCGATTCTTGATCATGGGCCAGGTCCGACCTTCAACGAACCGGACGCTCCATCGATCGGACCTGATCGGACAGGTTGTGGACTCTACCAACCGAGCCTTGGTAACCCGCACGTGGTCCATGGGCCAGATGGCCGACGGTGAGTTCGACGTTGAGGACGGCGGCGAACGAGCGAGAATTCAATGCATTCCCGTAAGGATGGACGGGAAGATGGTTGCTATTCTCTCGCGGGAGTCGCCTCTGGGGGTGGGGAGGAAGTGGGGGGAGCTGGAGAGGGTCTATGTGGACCTTTTTGATCGGTTTACCCGCATGATCCTCGAAGGTTCGTTTCCGTTCCCTGGTGACGAGGTCACCACCGACGAGTCCCCTCGGGTCGGCGATGGGGTGGTGGTCCTGGACCGTGGGGGGCGAGTCACCTATGCATCTCCCAACGCAGTGAACGCACTGCACCGGGTGGGCGTTTTCGGGAACACTCACGGCATGCGTCTGGATGAACTGGTCCCGGAGGCTT
>DAIDIS010000085.1 GCA_027451785.1 Acidimicrobiales bacterium | reverse complement strand
ATCCACTCCCAGGTACCCCCCCGAACTCCAGGTGAAATTCAGGTGATAAAGGATCACGAAGCTGATAGCCAAAGCACGCAAGCCATCGAGTGCAGGAATATGGCCAGGGTCTCTCCGGCGACCGAACCAGCCTTCGCGGAGGTCCATCCAGTTCCACTGCCGCGTCTCGGTTCGCTCCGGTGCAGGGGCGAGGGTCACTCTGCTGTTGCCCCCACAACGGCAATCTCACCGCGGATTGAGGGATCAACAGAAGGGCTAGGCGCCTCCATAGCGACTCGACCGGCTGCCGAAGTCGCCGCGACTACACCGATGCCGACGATCGCTGCGGCAAAAGCAACAATCCAAATTCCATGTCCCAGCGGGGGAGACCAGGTGGCTATGTGCACGCTGGATGAAGTCGGCCATGACCACCAAGGTGCAAGGGCGTTTGTTCGTCCGTATGAGTACTCGTGAAGGGCGTAATAGAAAGTTGCCATCTGGCAAAGAGCCAGCGTCGCCAATACGGATAAGGAGGCAAAAACAAGCCAATTGCCGTTGCCCGCCAACTGCCTCGGTCGGCGATGAACGTAGCGGAGTGTCCTGCTCTTCTTGGGAAGGTGTTTGCCGCGTTTCTCGCCATGGGCAGCCGTCCGTTTGGTCGACCGGCGCCTGGTCTCCGGAATTGAGCCTGCGATCCCAAAGCCGATTAGGCATGGGATGCCAACGGCCAGGGGCAGGGAGTATCGGCCTTGCCAGACAAAGCCAACGTTTTTCGCTTGAACCGACTCGATTAGGGCTGGGAGTAAAAGTGTGCAGCCGATCAGGAATATAAGCGCATAACGAAGGTGTGTCCGAAGTCCGACGAGAACGGCCAGCGCAACGCATATGCCCCATCCAAAAAATGCAACCGGCGGTGCCGTAAAGTCACGTGCCAGAGACGTTCCAGACAGGTCTACCCAGCCGAATACCCCAACCATTTCATGCAGCAGGACGGGAATTTTTGAAATGCTGTTTTCCAGGCGAACGGGCCAGGTCTGGTGTGGATCGGGCATTCCCCCAACCTCCAGAGTTTTTGCGACCCAAATCCAAGCAAGTGAGGCAAGGGTCGCAATTCCGACGACCGCGGCTGAAGCTCTTCCGCCGGTGGTGGAAAGAATCTGCTTGGTGCGCCCTCGGTAGGCAATTCCGAAAATCGAAACCAGGCAGATCGCCATCCAAAGCGGAGAAAGGCCTCTGGCGGTCACGAACACGACGCTCGAAACGGTTGCGATCACTAAGGGAGTCGTCGCCTTCTTTTCTACCGGCGAGGTCGCAAGCACCATCAGGCTTGCGAAGGCACAGAGGGCGGATGAGATTTCCAATCCGTTGGGATTTACGACTGCGCCGAAATACAGGACCGACGGCGTAGCGGCTGCGAATACCCCGGCCAAGGCAAGGTACCTAGCCCTCCTGGTGGGGCGGAGCAGGGCAAGCCATACCGCCCATGCCAAGAAGAAGGCGCTGAGGAGACCGCTGATCAGCCTCATCCCATAGACCGAGCCAGCCCCAGTCCCGAATAGGGACGGGATTCCGACTACGAGGTAATAGAGAGGCGGATACCGACCCACATAGCTGGCGGTTGTGGTGAGTTTCGATGGGTCCTTCGTCTTGGACAAGGGGAAATGCGGCTCGCAACTCCCGTTTGCACGTGAGTCAGAGATGAGGCAATCAGGAATTCCGGTGGACGTGGCGAAGCTGTTGGCGACTCGGACCTTGATAAAAGGCGTGTTTCCCCTCCATGCTGGATCGCCGAGGAATTGCAGGTGTGAGACCGCCGCCGCTTTGACTACCTGGGTTGGCTCGTCTGGTCCCGAGAATAACGGCACGCACAATGACCAAGCAGTCTCTGCCAGCGCGAATAGAATAAACAGGAGAACCCAGCTGGTCCGGCTACCGTAGAATTTCGATGTCGTGGGTGCTTTCTCCATAGAGCGAAAGATTTACCGGGTGAACAAGAAGATTCTGCGCGCCCGCGAGCAATTGAACATCATAATCGAGCAACTGGCCGCCCTCACAGAGGAAGCGGACGAGGCGCATATCGACGCAATCGTGTCCGAGACCCCACTAGCAAGGGATCGGGACAAGCACGCCCAACGGCACGTCGTGGCGCTACAGAAGGAAGCCGATGCCGCTCGGGCTAAAATCGCTAAACTGAAGCGGCTCCAAGACGAGCTGATAGGGCAAGCAGTGATCTTGCCCGAAGAACTAGATCGGTAGCGGGGACACCATCAATGTCGCGTGTTGTTATAGCTGAAGATGAAGCAATCGTACGGTTGGATCTAAAGGAGATCCTGGAGTCGGCCGGCTATGAGGTCGTCGGTGAGACCGGACGAGGTGATGAGGCGGTTTCGCTGGTCAAGGCACTATCTCCCGATCTCGTCATTTTGGATATCAAAATGCCCGGCATGGATGGACTTGCAGCAGCACGGGAGATTGCGACGAGTCACCCTACGGCCGTACTCATTCTGACGGCATTCAGTCAAAGGAACCTGATTGAAGAGGCAAGGAATGCCGGGGCGCTGGCTTATCTGGTGAAACCCTTCCAGAAATCGGATCTCGTTCCTGCAATTGAGGTTGCTCTCGGTAGGTTCGAGGAGAAGGTGGCCCTCGAAAATGAGG
>DAIDIS010000084.1 GCA_027451785.1 Acidimicrobiales bacterium | reverse complement strand
CACGAGGCCGAATAGCGAGAAGAAAAACTTGGCTGGAGTTGAACCGAAGTCGACACTCTTGATGCTCATCAAGCCCGAGCCGTGTATGAAAACGAGAGTCCCGCTCGTTCCAGATGACGGTGACACGGACGTGACCGTCGGAGCCATTGCTGCAGAGGCTGGAGTCGCCACAGTCACCATCGAAACAGCGAAAACTGCAGGCATCGCAATACAGAGTGAAGCTGTTACGAGTCGGTTTATTCGCTTTCCCATACCCACCTCTCGGTCAAATGGGCAGCACTTTTCTCAGATCCGGCACTTTGCCGGAAAAGGAGTAGCCCCACCCATCCCAATAACAATGTCGTCGAAATTTACTTAATCCGGCCCGCACCGAACCGGTGATACAGCGCTCGGTAATTATATAGAACCTAACAGTCAGGCTGTAATTGTCAAACCTCCAGGTCCGGAGGGACAACTAGTGAAGATTTTTTACGTCAACAACCTTTTGCATAGGAACCGAAGGTACGGCAGATGCGTTCCCGAAATTTGAAATCAAAAGCGAGATTCCCATGTACACCTTCGGCGTGAGGCTCGAAGGGAGATTTCCAGCCTTGCCCGTCAGCGAAGACTTGATAATGGTTGCCCCGCTGTACGAGAACCGAGTGATCCTTCCGGATGGGTCGACCCAAACGTCTACTGGAACTCCTGCCGGCTCAGCATTGAAAGTGGATCCGTAGAGGGTTTGCCCTGCGATGCCAAGGTCCTTGGCGAGTACCTTTGCGTCAACCAGCGCTCTGTATTGGGTCAGCATTACCCCGTCGATCTTAGTTGTGGCGATTGTTGCCACTAGGCCTGTGATCGAACTAAGGCTGGAGATCAATCCGTACGGAGTGGTGAGCGGTACCGACGAGATATTGGACGACTTGTCGGAATCGGAGATTTTTATCCAGGACTTTCCTGCCGGCATGGTGCATCCATCAGGCGCAGCCAGGTACGAATCACTCCCGCTGAACAGGATATTGAACGCCTGGCTACCTTGCTGCGACGAGGGCGTCGCTTGGCAATTGGAAAGATATGCACCGAGAAGTCCTTCCGGCCCGGATTGAACCAACCCGACTGACGCCTTCTGTGAAGCGAAGTTGACGAGACCGCTTCCTTCCAGGCTTGTAATCGTCTCCGGGCTGCCCGGAACGAGAATATCGACCGAGATAGACGACTGAAATCGTGCTGACTTGGTACTTGTCGTTGTCGCTAGAGCAGTCTTTACAATCTGCTCATCCTTTTGCGACGCCGAAGAGGCGTTGTTATTGGAGGAACACGCAGACAGCGAAAGTGCCAGCGTTCCGGCAAGGCCGGCAATTGCAGCGGCCCGCTTCGGCAAAGAGTTCTTCATGGGTTCGAGTGCCATCCGATCACAATAGTGAATAGTTCATAGAGTTTTAAAGGCAGCCATCGCCGGCATTGCGCGATTAAACTCCCGCTAACGCATTGCCACCGTATTGGGATCAATCGGGCAGGGAAGCTCTGACGCCCCCATTAAGTACCTGTCTACGTGCGAAGCGCACGAGCGCCCTTCGGCAATTGCCCAAACGATTAGGCTTTGCCCGCGGCCCATATCGCCGCAAACAAAAACGCCATCCGCTGAAGTCATCCACGATGAGTCCCGAGACACGTTCCCCCGCTCGTTGATCTCGACACCCAGACCGGAAAGCATCATCGAGCGCTCGGGCCCCACGAATCCCATTGCCAAGAAGACGAGATCTGCTTCTATCTCGAAATCAGAGCCCTCCACCCGCTGAAAGGACATTCCACCGTCTGGTGAAAACTTCTGCTCCACTTGATGGAGCTTCAGCGCCCGAACGTTACCGTCATCGTTTCCTAGAAACTCCTCGGTATTCACGGAGAAGATACGCTCTCCTCCTTCCTCGTGAGCCGACGAGGTACGCATCATCAGCGGCCATGTGGGCCACGGGGTAGAGGAATCTCGACTTTCCGGAGGCTGATTCATAATCTCCAATTGAAAGACCGACTCCGCTCCTTGCCTGTGAGCAGTCCCCAGGCAGTCTGCACCGGTATCACCGCCACCAATGATCACGACCTTCTTTCCCTTGGCGTCAATCGGCGACTGGTCAATATCACCTTGTTGAACCCTATTTGCCATTGGGAGGTATTCCATAGCTTGATGAATCCCCGCAAGATCTCTACCGGGGACAGGAAGCTCGCGAGCTTTGGTGGAACCGCCGGCGAGTACGATCGCGTCGAAGTCCCGTTTAATTTCAGCCACCGGTACGGTAGTCCCTACTTCCGAAGATGGCTTGAATATGGTGCCTTCTTGAGCCATCTGGTCAAGGCGCCGATCCAGAATCGCCTTCTCCATCTTGAACTCCGGAATACCGTAACGGAGCAGGCCACCGATTCTGTCATCGCGCTCGAAGACGGTAACCTCGTGACCCGCCCTTGTCAGCTGTTGAGCCGCAGCAAGTCCAGCGGGGCCGGAACCAACTACTGCGACCTTTTTGCCGGTCTTGACCACCGGGAGTACCGGGGTAATCCAACCACTTGAAAAGGCTGTCTCCGCAATTTGTAACTCGACCCTCTCGATTGTGACCGGATCGGAATTGATGCCCAGAACACAGGCTGCTTCACAAGGAGCCGGGCAAAGCCTCCCTGTGAACTCGGGAAAATTGTTGGTGGCATGAAGGCGAACCGAAGCGATCTCCCAGTCATCGCGATAGACCAGGTCGTTCCACTCGGGTATCAGATTGCCAAGCGGACACCCTTCGTGGCAAAAGGGAATCCCGCAGTCCATACAGCGAGAAGCCTGGACCTTGAGCTGCGAACTTGGGAAATCCTCGTATACCTCTCGCCAGTCAAGAATCCTCGCCGCAACGGGCCGACGGGAAGGCCCGGACCTCCCATGGCTCAAGAAACCCCTCGGATCACCCATGGGCTGCCGCCATGATCTCGTCTTCCACTGTCACTCCTCTTTCACCGGCAAGTCTCGCTGCCTCAAGCACTCTCTTGTAGTCCCTTGGCATGACTTTCCGGAACTCCATGACCTCTATCTCGAACCGAGCAAGGATCCTCGACGCAGCAGGTGAGCCGGTTTCGGCAAGATATGAATCCAAAATCGCCTTAAGCCAAGTGCGATCTTCCTCATCAAGCGGGTCCAAGTCGGCCATTTCCGAATTGAGGTTGTACGCAAACGTTCTATCCGGGTCATATACATAACCGACGCCCCCGGACATACCCGCACCGAAATTGCGGCCTGTCTTGCCGAGGACCACAACTTTTCCTCCGGTCATGTACTCGCAACCGTGGTCACCAACACCCTCAACAACGGCAATCGCACCCGAGTTCCTGACACAGAATCGTTCGCCGGCAACACCACGGAAGAATGCGGTTCCCCCAGTCGCGCCATAAAGACAAACGTTTCCGGTAATGACCGACTCTTCGGCGAGATGTTCGGATTCTGGAGGAGGAACGACGACCAACGCACCACCCGATAGGCCTTTGCCTGCATAGTCATTGCTGTCGCCTTCCAACCTCAACTTCAGCCCGCGAGGTACGAACGCACCGAAGCTCTGTCCGGCAGAACCTCTGAATACGATCTCGATGGTGCCAGGTTCGAGACCTGCCTTCCCGTATTTCCGAGCGATCTCCCCTCCCAGCATGGTCCCGACGGTTCGATTCACATTCCGGATTGGGAACGCCAGCTTGACCTTGTCACCAGACTCCAGGGCAGGTTGACAGGCGCGAATAAGCTCCATGTCCATCGCTTTGTCCAAGCCGTGATCCTGCGTCTGAGTGCAATACAGGGCGCTACCGGGCTGAGCCTCCGGATACTTGAGCACCGCAGAAAGGTCCAGCCCCTTGGCCTTGTAGTGCCCGATGACTTTAACGAAATCCAAGAACTCGGCGTGCCCGATTGCCTCGTTCAGAGTCCGGAACCCCATCGAGGCTAGGTACTCGCGAACCTCCATGGCAATGAACTCGAAAAAATTCACTACGAATTCGGGCTTGCCCGAAAATTTAGCCCGCAATTCCGGGTTCTGCGTAGCAATTCCAACTGGGCAGGTATCGAGATGACAAACCCTCATCATCACGCAACCGGAAACGACCAACGGGGCCGTGGCGAATCCAAATTCCTCAGCCCCTAAAAGAGCCGCGACCATTACGTCGCGTCCCGTCTTCATCTGACCGTCCACCTGAACAACGATCCGATCCCTCAGGCCGTTCATTACAAGGGTTTGCTGAGTCTCAGCCAGACCAATTTCCCAAGGACCACCGGCATGTTTCAGGGACGTCAGCGGGGCAGCTCCGGTGCCGCCGTCCTGACCTGAGATCAAAACGACGTCCGAGTGCGCCTTTGCTACACCGACAGCAACTGTTCCGACGCCGACTTCCGAGACAAGCTTTACGTGAATGCGAGCTCTCGGGTTCGCGTTCTTCAAGTCGTGAATAAGTTGAGCGATGTCCTCAATCGAGTAAATATCGTGATGAGGGGGAGGCGAGATTAAGCCTACTCCCGGGGTGGAATACCTAGTCTTGGCTATCCAGGGGTAGACCTTGTGGCCAGGTAGCTGGCCGCCTTCTCCCGGCTTTGCACCCTGCGCGATTTTGATCTGGATGTCATCGGAGTTCACCAGGTACTCCATAGTCACACCGAAGCGACCTGAAGCGACCTGTTTGATGGCGCTGCGCCTCAGGTCCCCATTACTGTCCGGGGTGAACCTATCCGGGTCCTCCCCTCCCTCACCGGTGTTTGATCGCGCCCCGAGTCTATTCATGGCGATTGCCAGGTTTTCGTGCGCCTCGGCGCTGATGGAGCCATAGGACATCGCCCCGGTCGAAAATCGCTTCACGATCTCTGAAACGGGCTCCACCTCGTCAACCGGAATTGGCTCCCGGTCCTCGGTTTTGAACCTAAGCATGCCGCGAATCGTTGCGAGTTTGCCGGCCTGCTCGTCAACAGCTCGTGTGTATTGCTTGAAAATGTCGTAACGGCGCGTCCTAGTGGAGTGCTGGAGCTTGAACACCGTCTGCGGATTGAAGAGGTGGATATCTCCCTCTCTGCGCCATTGGTACTCTCCACCCACCTCCAGCTCGCGGTGAGCAAGTTCGGATTCTCGCTCCAAGAACGCTTTGGAGTGCCTTGAGACAATGTCAGCAGTAATCGCCTCAAGCCCAATACCTTCGATTCGCGACACGGTACCTGTGAAAAACTCGTCGACTAGCTCTGAGCTAAGGCCCACTGCCTCAAATACCTGGGCTCCCAAGTATGACTGAACCGTTGAAATTCCCATTTTCGACATGACTTTCAGCACGCCCTTGCTCAACGCCTTTACGACGTTTTTACGGGCTTGCCTAGCGGAGATTCCTTGAATAAGGCCCCTCTCACACATATCCTCGACCGTCTCCAACGCGAGGTAGGGGTTGACCGCAGTAGCGCCATAGCCGACAAGCAGAGCTACATGGTGAACTTCACGGACTTCGCCGGATTCGATAACCAAGCCCACCCTCGTCCTGGTCTGCTGGCGGATTAGATGATGGTGAACCGCAGATGCAACCAGCAGCGAAGGCAACGGAGCGTGAGTCGCAGACGAATGCCTATCGGAAAGAACGATGATGTTCGCACCGTCTTCGATTGCTTGGTCAACCCTGGCACACAATTCGGCAATTGCCCTACGCGCAGTTCCTGGGCCGCCGGCTACTTCGAACAGCGCATCCGTGGCAAACACCTTGAAACCACCGGGCGAGCCTTCTTCGTCGACGTAGAGGAGCTTCGCAAGTTCATCGTTGTCCAATACCGGTCGGGGCAACACGATCGCTCGGCAGCTTTCGGCGGTTGGGTCCAAGATGTTCCTCTCGGATCCCAGCGTCACTCGCAACGAAGTGACCATCTCTTCCCTAATTGCATCCAGGGGCGGATTTGTCACCTGAGCGAAGAGTTGGGCGAAGTACTCATAAAGGGACTTAGGCCTGTCGGAGAGAACGGCGGGTGGTGTGTCATTGCCCATCGAGCCGATCGGCTCAGCTCCCGACGTGGCCATCGGGGCCAAAATGACCCTCAATTCCTCGTTCGTATATCCGAAAACTCGCTGCTCTCTGACTAAAGAGGAATGCTGAGGCAGCAACATGTCGCGGGCTGGGAGGTCGTCCAGGTGAACCAGACCGTTCGACAGCCAATCCGAGTATGGCTGATCAAGAGCCAACTGACCCTTGATCTCTTCGTCCGAGACGATCCTTCCCTGGTCGGTATCGACCAGGAACATCCGTCCGGGGCGTAGTCGACCCTTTTGAACGATCCGAGAAGGTTCGATTTCGAGTACTCCAACTTCCGACGCCAAGACTATGAGATCGTCGGAGGTTACCCAGTACCGAGCGGGTCTCAAACCATTACGGTCCAACACGGCGCCAATGACCGTGCCGTCTGTAAAAGCCACATCGGCCGGGCCATCCCAAGCCTCCATCAGCGATGCGTGGTACTCGTAGAACGCACGTTTCGCTTTCTCCATGGACGGGTTGTTCTCCCAGGCTTCGGGAATCATCATAAGCACCGCATGAGGCAACGACCGGCCACCAAGATGAAGCAGCTCGACGACCTCGTCGAAAGAAGCCGAGTCACTGGCGCCGGGAGTGCAAATCGGGCTTATCCTCCGCAAATCACCGGGAATAAGCTGAGATTCCAGCATTGCCTCTCTGGCTCTCATCCAATTGCGATTTCCCTGCAGAGTATTGATTTCGCCGTTATGAGCGATGTAACGATATGGGTGGGCCAATGGCCACGAAGGGAAGGTGTTGGTCGAGAACCTTGAGTGGACCAACGCCAAACAGGACGTCATGTCGTGGTTCCCCAAATCGCCAAAGAGCGCCCTCAACTGACCGGAGGTGAGCATGCCCTTGTAGACGATCGTACGAGCCGAAAGGCTCGGAAAGTAGACGCCTTCGATCTCTCGTTCTGCTCTCTTACGGAGGATAAAAGCCTTTCTCTCCAATACCAGGGGATCTTCTCCTGGTCGGCCGGCTTCCGAAACGAACAGCTGGAGGAAATAGGGCATTGCTTCGAGGGCGGCAGAGCCGAGGCCCGAAGAATTTACGGGTACGTCTCTCCAGCCGAGGACGACCAGGCCCTCCTCTCCAGCTAGTGCCTCCACTCCCTTGATCGCAATTTCTCTGTCATCGGCATCTTGCGGAAGGAACCCGATTCCAGTTGCATACTGCCCAGCCTGCGGAAGCGGGAAATCGACGGCAGACCTATATAAGCCATCGGGTACTTGGACGAGAATTCCGGCACCGTCGCCGGTGGACTCCTCTGCGCCTGAAGCACCTCGGTGGGCAAGGTTTTCCAGGACCCGTAATCCCTGGTCGACGATCTCGTGAGACTTCTCTCCCTTGGCGTTAACGACGAATCCGACACCGCAGGCGTCATGTTCGAACCTCGGGTCGTATAGTCCTCCGATCATACGATCGGGCAGGTGAGTTTTAGAGTTGTTGACCATTCTCGTTCCGTAAGGGGGATCAGCGCGCAAAACCACAAAGAGCATCATGTGGTCCGCCCGCACTTTCCAAGCCCAAGGGACGACACTGGCCCTTGATTACTTAGAAAATACTACCTCAGGCACAATCCATTCAACACAGCTCCCTGCGCCTCGGCGATCGTTGCCCTGCGGTGTGTAGGCATCAAGGCCCAACCGCTCCACGAAGGAAAGTCATAGGGCTAAAATTCCTCATAATGCCCCCAATTGACGTTGCGATAGTCGGCGGTGGCGTGATCGGGCTTTCCATCGCCTTCGAACTGGCGGAACTTAGCGCTCGCACATCATGCGAACTCACCGTAAGCGTCTTCGATCCCGAACCCGGAAAAGGCACTTCCAGAGTCGCTGCCGGGATGCTGGCACCCGTCACCGAGCTCCACTTCAGCGAGGAAAAGTTTCTTCCCGTCACCATCGCAGCAAGTGCGATGTACCCGGAATTTGTCGAGCGAGTGGAGGCTGCCTCGGGACTCAAGGCGCTTTACTCGGGCTCAGGCACGTTGACCGTCGCAAAAAATGCCTCCGACATGGCATCGCTATCCCAGCTACTCGATCTGCAGGAATCCTGTGGCTTGCTGCCGGGACGAATGACGCCAAGTGCAATCCGCTCGGCAGAACCTTCTCTATCCACCTCACTCGCCGGTGGGTTTGAAACACCCACCGACCACCAGGTCGACCCAAGGCTTTTGGTGATTGCGATGCTCGGCGCATGCGAGGCCTTGGGTGTTCGCTTCGTCCAGGAGACGGTTGCGAAGATAGACAAGTTTGACGATGGATACGAAGTATCGGCCAGCCGGAAGATACCCAGCCGTTTCCAAAGTGTCGTCCTTTGCACTGGCGCAGCGCTGCGGGATGGAACACCGGCTATGCCGCGGGTCCCAAGTGGAATTGACCCGAGCATCGTTGAAATCGTATCAAGCATTCGCCCGGTAAAGGGCCAGGTCATTCGGCTAGGCCTCCCTGATTCCAGAAGCGCTTTCCTGCCCCGATTACCCCGTGCGGTAGTACGCGGGCTCGTTGACGGCAGGAGCGTTTATATCGTCCCCCGCGCAAGTGGGGAGGTTGTAGTAGGGGCGACGTCAGAAGACCTTGGGTTCGACTTAAACCCAACCGGTGGCGCTGTGCATCAGCTCCTTCACGACGCGAGGTCCATCCTTCCGATGATCGACGAACTCGACTTCCGAGAAGTCTCAGTGGGTTTGCGACCGGGCACACCTGATAATTTCCCAGTGGTAGGACCAATTGATCAGGAAAACTCCTGCGGTCGGCTCTACATTGCGAACGGGCATTACCGCAACGGAATCCTCCTCGCTCCACTGACAGCTCGGCTGATTGCCTGGCACATGAATCAAGACTGCCCGAAATTGTTTCCTGCGCTATTTAAACGCTCGCACTTAAACCTCGATCCGGATTCCACGCCAGACACGAGCGTTGATGGCGGCAGCTCGACCATGGCACTTTGCGACCTGGCCGATATCCTTTCTCCAAGCCGCTATAACAGTGGCCAAATTCCCAAGGTGGTTGCCCAGAATGGATGAGAAATCGATTGCCATTACCCTGAATGGCGAGCTGATGCGACTTCCAAGGGGAACAAGGGTTTCCGAAGTTGTGGACAGGCTCGGGAACCACAGAGGAATTGCCTGCTCGGTGAATGGCCACATCGTCCCAAAGGGCCTTTGGATTTCCACAACCCTCGACGACGGAGCGCACGTCGAGATATTGACTGCCTCCCCTGGTGGCTAGTCTTTACGTTAATGGGCAATGACGCAGGTAACCTCGTGATTCAAGGAGCGGAGCTGTCTTCCCGCTTGATTCTTGGGACCGGAGGGGCGCCATCCATGAAGGTCTTAGAGGACTGCGTCGTGGCCAGCGGTACCGATATGGTCACGGTGGCCATGCGCCGAGCTGACTTGCGCTCCTCACCTTCCTTCGGAGTTGGCGGCGAAACCATGGTTCAGATGTTGGATCGCCTGAGCGTACGAGTCTTGCCTAATACCGCTGGGTGCTTCACCGCCAGCGACGCGGTGCTGACGGCAAAGCTGGCCAGGGAGGCCCTCGCGACGGATTGGGTAAAGTTGGAAGTAATTGGCGATGAGTACACACTGTTGCCCGACGGTCCGGAACTGCTTTCTGCAGCCGAAATACTGACATCGGATGGATTCTGCGTTCTTGCATATACGAACGATGACCCCGTACTGGCAAAGCGTCTTGAGCAGGCGGGGTGCGTTGCCGTCATGCCCTTAGGCGCTCCAATTGGAACCGGGCTGGGCATACGAAACCCACACAACATCGAACTGATCAACGACTCATTGTCAGTCCCGGTCATACTCGATGCGGGCATTGGAACTGCATCGGACGCCGCCATTGCGATGGAACTGGGTTGCGACGGAGTGCTCCTGGCAACCTCCGTTACCAGGTGCGCAGATCCAGCGAAAATGGCACTCGCCATGCGCCTGGCAGTCGAGGCCGGGTACCTTGCCCGAAATTCCGGGAGGATACCCAAGCGCTACTGGGCACAGCCGTCGACTCCGCAAGAAGGAATTCATCCTCCGGTAGCCGGCGAAATTGACGCCTGACGCTGTCCTTGCAATCGGCGGCTCTGACCCGACCTGTGCATCGGGGGTCGCAGCGGACCTCAAGACCATCCATGCATGCGGCGGATACGGGGCGATTGCCATAACCGCTGTGACTGCGCAGAGTTCCACCGGCGTTACCTCAATTGTCCCAATCGAACCTACGGAAGTCGCACGGCAAATCGAGGCAGCTTCCCTTGAGCTGGACTTGAAATTCTGGAAAGTTGGAATGGTCTTTGAGCGGAAGATTGCCGAGTCAATATCGGAGTCCGTGGGATCGGAGCAACCTCTCGGCTTGGTAGTAGACCCCGTCGGTATCGCTTCGTCCGGCGGTTCACTGTTCATAGGTAATTCGCTTGGCTGGACATACGGCCCCCTGATTCAACAAGCGACATTGCTCACTCCGAACTTGAGTGAGGCAGAAGAACTGGTCGACAGGCCGATCAATACAATTCGCAAAATGCACGAAGCGGCAATTGAGATTCTTGCAATGGGCCCAAGGTGGGTTCTGGTCAAGGGCGGGCACATGGATTCAGGAGTGACTGCAGGGCAGGCCAATGACCAGAGCCCGCAATCCGTCGATATTTTGACCGACGGACAGGACTCCTTCATGGTCTCGGCTCCGAGGGTGCAGACCGTGAATGATCGCGGAACCGGCTGCACGCTTGCTTCGGCCACCGCAACTTTTCTCGCAAGCGGAATGGATGTCCCCAACGCAGTCCTGCTCGCGCGCTGTTATCTTGCCGGAGCGCTTTCGGCAGCACCACCCACTGCGTTCCGATCCGGCCGCGGAGCCATGGCGCATTTGCGTGGCCGCAGTCGCGAAGACTGTTGCCTATCGGACGAGCCTACCGACGATTGCAGAGAGAATCGATTTGGCGTCAGGCTTGTTGATATCCCGACACCTCATTGAGATTGTTGAGCTGGCACCGGAAAGGCGGACTACCCCGACCGAAACAGCCGACCTTCCCCTTGCCACCGGGTATCCTTCGACTGCGCCAACAACCGGTGGCATCAAGTACCGCCCCATGTTGGTAACCAGCACCGTATCGGAAAGCCTATCTACGACTGGTCCAAGGTACGAGATCAGCTTCGACGGTCGGGCTACCTCCCATGGATCGGATTTCTCCCGCAACGCCCTACGAATGGCGTCCCCCATTGGCTCGCCGACCTTGATGTCCACCCTCCGGTAGGTCGAGGCATTACTTACACCTTTCCCAGCCTCCAGACCCATTGTCAGGCCAAGCCTGAAACAGGGCCGACCCTGAACGGCGGAGAATTTCGCAATCTCCGCGAGGACTGCCTCTGGGATTCTCACTGCGACATCCTTGTTGAGTCTTGGTAGCTCGGACGAGACGAACACCTCCGCACTCGGGAGACTCAGCGAGGCGGCAGCCCGGTCAGCGGGAAATGCCAATCGACGGATCTCCGCCATCGGTAGCATCGCCGCCACTGTACGTCGAATGGGCCTGGAATTCATTGTTGCTCGAACGAAATCACCGGAATACCGATTCTTAGGGCTTGTGCCACCAACGAGAATTCGTAGCGCATCCATAGCCGCAGGACCATCAAACGCGGCGTGATGTGCTGCGACTGCAATCCAAGAGCCATCGGAGGCCATCTGCAGGCGAACCGGAGGCTCGCGGCTCAGGTCTACCCTGCGGGCAAGATTGGAAAGCTCGTACTGGTCAGCGTCGACCACCTCTACAGCGGGAGGGGAACCCTCCACCCATTGCTCCCCCACCAATCTGGCCTTTGCAAGTGGAATTGACGATGGCAGGACCCTGGCGCTCTCGGTTACCTTGTCAATAAATTGCGCTGGAGAATAACCTGCCGCATCCGGATATGTCCGAGCAACAAGCACGCCCATCCAGGATGTTCGCCTATCCGGATGGCGCAAGACGGCAAGTGCTTGCCTGTTCGCAATCCCAAAAGGACCGCTCAATCTCTCCTCATGAGCACGATGCCGATCGAACCGACATCCTCACCGATAATCCCACCGGTGTTCACAGCCATTCCGGCCCGGGCGCCTTCGACCTGCCTTGCACCGGCCGAACCCCGAAGCTGTATCGTCAGCTCGGTTACTTGACAGATTCCGGTAGCGCCGATCGGGTGCCCACGAGAAACGAGGCCGCCGCTGGGATTTACGGTAACTCCCGAACCACCGAGCCTCGTCTCTCCCGCCAGAGTCGCCGGACCTGAGGTGCCCTTCTCGTAAAGACCGATCGCCTCGATGGCAAGCAACTCCTCAGCGCTCGTTGCATCGTGGACCTCAACCATGTCTAGGTCCTTCGGACCCATTCCTGCTGTCTCGTACATTCGAGATGACGCCTGGGTCATTCGATCGTGGTACTCCATCGTCCCGTCACCACTCATCATTACGGAAGCGGAAACGTAAGGCATTCCGGGTACACCCGCATCCAAAATGACCGCTGCCGCCCCGTCGGTATAAGAGGAGCACATCCCGCGAGTTAACGGCTCCGCTATTACTCGAGAGTTCATGATCTCCTCGACCGAGGCATCTTTTTGAATTTGGGCGTATGGGTTGAGCGAACCATGGAACCTCGCCTTCGACGCCGCAGCAGCGAAATGGATCTTTTCGGCGCCGGTATCACGCTGAAAGCGCCTAGCCCATTCGGCATTCAAGCCCATGAAGACGCTGTTGGCCGGGTTGTTCCCGAGCTTTTCCCTCTGGGACTCCCGCTCTTGGCAAGGAAGAGCAGTCTCAAGAGCTTTGCGTGTTGCGTCACGGTCATCAAAAAACATCTTTTCGACGCCGATAACCATTACCCTCCGCTCTCCGGAAGCGACGGCCATAGCTCCCAAGTGCACTGCGCTGATGCCACCTGCGCAAGCATTCTCAAGATTGACTACTGGTCCACCGGCAAGCCCCAAGCCATCCAGCCAAGATTGGCCCCTAATGGACTCTTGGTCGCAGAGCTCTCCGCCGAAAGCGTTGGAAAAGAGGACCAACCCAAGGTCGGATGGCCCGATTCCCGCATCGGAAAGAGCAGCGCGCGCAGCCTCGTGAGCTAGCTGGTGGGGACTCATGTCTCTCCGGTCCTGGCGCGACATCCCAGCTCCCAGGACACCAACACGCCCGTCTTCGAAGCGACTCATAATCGGATCTCACTTTCGAGCTTTTCGTAGAGGAGCTCAGCTTCCACGATGGGGTTGTCAGAAGTGAAGTGCATCACTATGTGCTCAGCTCCAGCCTGCACATATTGCGCAAGACTGTCCACACATTCATCGGGTGAACCCGCGATTAAGTGCTTACCGAACTTGTTTGCAGGGAGCGCGTATAGCTTGGACAACCACTCACATCCGTCTTCCCTGGCGGAAGCGGCTTTGGCGCCCGTGGCTACGCTAACGAAACACATGACCGCCTTTTCCACCTCTGTCTCAGCGCGCCCAGCAGCTCTCGTCTTTTCGTCCAAACGAACGTATTGCTCTTTCAAGATGTGCGGGGCCAAAAAGAGCGGTATCCAACCCGAGCCTATTGATGCCGCTCGATTGAGGACCGCCTCATCGGCACCACCGAACCATAGTGGGGTCTCCCCCATAAATGGCCGCTGTGCGTATCGGCTTTCCGGCGCTTCCGACCAGTCGCTCCTCAAGGCTTGAAGCTGGTCGTCCATTCGATGGCCCCTGGAATGAAACTCGACTCCGGCGGCTTCGTACTCCCCTTCATGCGCACCTACCCCTAGCCCCAGGACAAATCTTCCCCCCGACAACCACTGAAGTGATGATGCGGTCTTGGAGACTACGGCTGGGCTCCTCAAAGGCAACTGCAGGACCGCAGTCCCGACGGAGCACCGCTTGGTAGCGGAGACAGCCAGTGTGGCAGCGGTGAAACACTCCATAACCGGAGATTGCCAATAGAGGTGGTCAGTAACCCAAACCGACCCGAAACCCATCTCCTCGGCTGCGCTCGCAGTAGATGCGATTGGCGGCAGGCCGGAAGACTCTTGGGGCATTGTCGGCAAGACCATTCCGAAGGTCCCACCCGGGCGTCTCAGGGTCACACCATCATCTTACCGTTAGCCCTACGATCCATGCTCGGTGGAATTTTCCCCTTGCGGATTCTGGTTACCATCCGCCGGGCAAGATCCTGGACATCGGCGAGCGAAACCATGCTCACAGCCACTGCCGCCAGTGCTGACACGGCAAAAAGCTGAGCAGGGCCCGCAAACGGCCCTAACCCGATCCAGGGACCCGCTCCCGAAAACGGGTTCCTCCCTGGCTTTGCCGCATCCAACACTCCCGCTATGAACAGGCAAGCGAATGCCACTCTGGAAAGCGCTATGCGCTTGTAACGCAGGTAGAACATGATCGGTACGGTCAAGACGCCGATGCCACCGACCAGGAATACCGGCACGACGACAAGCAGCATCGACCAAATCGACGACGAGAGACCTACTGGAGTCAAAGGCTCGTCATCTTCGCCCCTTTTGGTGGGAAGCACGGCGAAAACCGCCAGCAGCACCAACAGCAACAAACCCAAAAGCAAAAACAGCACGAACTCCTGGTCGGGTGGGTACGTCATCGAAATCGCCCCTCCTGATCCCGCAGGGACTACCCATCCTTGTCTCCATCCGTCGATCCTCACGGCCTTGAGAGTGGTTCCGCCCATGGTGGCCACCCAGCCGAGGTTGAAATTCTGGTTAACGGCGAGAACCTGTTGCGGACCCGCCCCTACGGATACCTCACGATTTTCGCTGCTCCATTTGACCACCTTCAGACTTCTGGCTTTTGGAGGCGGTGTCGCAAAAGTCCCCCCGTTTAAGCCAAGCTGAGTCACCTTCATTGAGTACCCGGTGTCATCGACAGACAACATATGCTGCCCAGCATTCAAAAAGACACTCGCAGCTTCGTTTGAAGGTACCGGCACCCCGAAAATCGGCTGCCCACACACACTCACCGTCAACGGGCGAAGACTCTCCAAATCACCCCAGGTCCCAGAGATCTGCGTCGGGTACTGGAGGCTGTCTACGACTACCGGTGGTCCGGTTCCACACGCAAGACGGAACGGGGTGCTTGGCGGAATCTGAGCAGCCACAAGGTCAGCTAGCTGTGGAAACGACAGCGACAGAAAGCCAACCGGCTTCTTCTGACCGCCTGCTCCTGGGAAGGTAATCGTTACCGAGTTCGTCGTGAGGGGCGAGAAAGTTGCAATGCCGGAACCTCTTGGCACATTGACTTCCCGGGTCCCATCCGCAGACTGGATCTTGATATTGGTTACGGGATCCTTCAAGAAGGGCAATGACTGCACGCTAAGGATGTTCAACGTCCTTGGTTCCGACCATTTCATCGTAACCGTAGGGTTCTTGTCGTTGAGATCCTCCAACCAGCCGGAATCTGGAGTGGGCTGAATCAGCTCCGATGGCCGGAACCACGGCAGGTTCTGGAATGTCGAACTCGTGCTGACTTTGAGGTCGCCGTTTCCGCCAAGGATCGTGTTCAATCCTTCGCTGGCCTTCGGCTGGGCCAACCCGGATACTCCGAAATAGCCGCTCTTTGGAACGGTGAATATTCGGTTCATCTGTGGCTCGCCGTCAGGGGCCGAATAAGGGTCAACCGGGTTCGGGACCGGGGAAGAAAAAAGATAGCTGGGTAGGTTGGCGGAAGCTCCCGAATATTGCTCAACTTCGTCCGATGGCACCTGTAACGCAGAAGACACGGTGATACCTGGAATGCCGATCCTCTTTATCGCTGGGCCGGATCCGAGATTGACCTTGGCTTTGTTCATCCGGTCGATGGTGATTCTCATCCAACCAGTGGTGCCGGGAGCAACTTGATAAGTATCGGTCCCGCCGTTGGTGGGAACTCGATAATCACGCGACCCTCCTTGTGTACTTATGGTGATCTGAGTGATAGCCGGTCGCCAGTTCTGGCCATCCTGAGGAGCGAAGGTAATCGAGTTGAACGAAAGCGGAGAATCGAAATTGACCTGAATCCAACTACCGGCTTGGGGAGTCGCCGCCGCCCACTCGTGATTCGGGTCACCCGAGAACGGAAAGACGGGAGAGAATCCGGGCAGGTAGTCGATGGGAGAGCCGTATGAGGATGCGGTTATCGATTTAACTCCTTCCAGCTTTGCGACGGTCATGTGCTGGATGCCCGGAACAACGGTCATAGTCTTGGGCGGTGCATGCGAGTTAGGACTTTCTTGCCCCGGAGGCAGCACATATGACTCGTTGTTGTGCAGCTTCCCGAAATTTGTATCGACGTTGCGATTCGAGTCAGTAACTACCCAAGTAGACCCGGGTCCCTTGTACCCATAGGGATCACCTGCGAGCGTGTCGAGCCGGCCGACCAGCATCCCGGAACCGGCTACCTGCATTAATGATCCGGGATCGCCGCTAGTTACAATCCCGCCCTTTGTCGGGTACATGGCAACTACAGAAACCGGCTCACCATACGGCTCCACTTTGTATAAGTCGATCTCGTTCAACGAGCTCTGGAGCGTCTGGTATCCGAGATCTACACCGCTCACCTTTCCTGGCTTCAGATGAGGACCGAAAGTCTTGACCAGCTTCAAACCTGGCTCAGCAGCCAGGACGCCTTGTACGGTCTTAGGCGAGGGAGTATTCGCTTCGCTTGACTGAAGGTCGTTCCGGGCAACAACGTAAGAAATCCCCGCCCTGGATAAGTAGTCAGCGAACCCCGGTACCGGCTCGCCTCCGTCCAGAACTTTATCGATCTGGTCCAAAAGCAGCGTAGATCCGTTCGAGCCCAGCGGGATTATCGAATGCAATGCCCAAGGGGAAGATGAGATGAACCACAATGGCTCATCGATTGGCCTTCCCCATGTGTACTCACCGAAAGTCGATCCGGGTACGTATAAAGTCGTCGTCCTTCCCGCGTGACTGCCGACCCAGTCGGTCGCCTGGTACCAGTAATTCGGTACCTGCTTGAAGCTTCCGTTCGAATAGAACTTCCCCACGACAAGCGGCCCGGCGGAGGCAACTACTGCAACCAGGACCACTACCCAAGGGACAATTTCCGCATAGGCCCAATTGAAATTGGGTATCCGGATTTCGACAATGGCGTGCGCAATGCCCATTGCCATTCCCAAGGTGATCAGCGGCTCGATCTTGGAGACATTCCTGAATGGAGCGAACGCCCCGTTCAAGAGAGTCTGGACCAAACCGTGCGCAGGATCGGAGAACGGTCCAACATACCCCATTCCCGTAATGGCAATCCCAAGGGCGATGCACATGAAGAAGAAGGCCCTTTCGGGCATATTCTTCTTTGCCAGGCCGAAAAGACCGGCCGCGCTGACGATGATCGTGCCGATGATGATGACCGAGTTGGTCGATACGATCCACCCCCCAATCTCCCAAGGACTCTTAATGTCTAAGTAGGACAGCCAGAAGCCTGCCCCCCTCATTGTCTCCGTTGCGGATGTGGCCGCGTTGGTGTCCTTTGCGGACTCTGTAAATGGGAGGAAGTTGAAACCATATTTCCCCTGTAGGACAAGGGGCCCGAGCCACCAGGCGGCGGCGGCGGCGGAACCTGCAAACCACCAGCTCAAGAGCCTTCGCTTTCTCGGCCCTTTCTCCCTTGTGAGAATCCAGATCAAAGGGGCCGGAAGAACCATAAGCACCGAGGCAGCATTTATGCCGCCCATACACGCAACTGCGAGGCTGGAAAGAGCAACCCAGCGAATCGGGGACACCCGCCTTCTTGTAGCTACGACAATAGCGAGAAGTGCCCACGGCAAAAATGCGTTGGGCAATCCGCCAGTGGTGACAGGACCCAAAGAGACCACGAAGGAGGATGCCCCATAAGCGACCCCGGCGATGAGACGCGACGGGCGGTTGCCGATACGTAACTCTTCGGCCAAAAAGACCGCACCCCATACCCCAACCACAATCACCCCGGAAGCCCACAACCTCTGAGTTACCCAAGCGGGCACGTGAAGCGCACTCATAAGAGCGTAGAAAGGTCCCATCGGGAAGAGGTAGCCGTATGCCTGGTTTTGAATCTGACCGAAGCTTCCCAGTGGATCCCACAAGTGGATCGACTGGCTCATGAATCTTGCCGGGTCTGTAACCATCGCCAGCTTGGTATCGAACACCAAGTTTCCTCGTGCCTGCAGCAGCAAAACGACGGTGATGATCGCCGATGTGACGATCAGGTCCGTTCGTCCCTTAGGCTTGAACAGCTTTACGCCCCTACGAATCGCCTCTGGGTCACTGGCGAAGTACCCCTTCGGGGCAACATTGGAAAATCCCCCCTCGTCCGGGTCCGCGACGGGCTTTTCCGTGACCGATGCCTTTGGCCCGGGGACTGAGGGGACAATTCTCACCATGTGGAGCGTTGCAACCTTGCCGGCACTTCTACCTTCGTAACGCCCGCGATCCCGCCTCCGAGCCTCTTGCGACAGCTTCCTGCGCCACTTTTAGGAAGTTTTCTATGTTTGCTTCCCACCCGAACCTTTGAGACCGAATTCTCGCCGCGTTCCCAAGTGTCTCGCGCAATTTTGCGTCCCGCGCCAATGCGATCCACTGGTCGGCCAACTCGTCTTCCGTGTTGACCAAGATCCCTGTTTCTCCGGAAACCACAACGTCTCGAATTCCCAGTACGTTGAACGCGAGAGTAGGAGTCTTGAATGCTGCCGCTTCCATGGCAACCAAGCCCCAACCTTCGTGTGCAGCGGTGTGAACGAGAAACCACGCCCGTCCCAACAAGTCGCATTTCTCTTCTTCGGAAATATGTCCTTTGAAATAAACCCGATCATCACTACCGACCAATGATTCCAGGCGCTCGCGTTCGCCGCCCTCTCCTACAATCACCAGCGAGCCACCCGTCGTGTCCTTCACCCGTTTCCAAGCGGT